>NZ_JBHIPD010000009.1:0-90804 GCF_042195865.1 Bartonella sp. AP36NXGY
GTTTTGCTATTCGTGAAGGTGGTCGTACTGTTGGTGCCGGTATCGTCTCTAAGATCATTGAATAAATAATGCTTGTTGAGTGCTTTGATTATTGAAGGCACTTTGTATAACAGGGAAATAAAGAGCATGAACAGTCAGAATATTCGCATTCGCTTGAAAGCGTTTGATCATAGAATTCTTGATACGTCGACGCGTGAGATCGTATCGACTGCTAAACGTACCGGTGCAAATGTCCGTGGTCCCATTCCGCTTCCGACGCGGATTGAGAAGTTTACGGTCAATCGTGGACCGCATATCGATAAGAAAAGTCGTGAGCAGTTTGAGATGCGAACACATAAGCGTCTTCTTGACATTGTTGATCCAACGCCGCAAACAGTGGATGCGCTTATGAAGCTCGATCTTTCTGCTGGTGTGGATGTAGAAATTAAGCTCTGAGGTTTGAGGACAGAAGGAACAGACCCGATGCGTTCAGGTGTAATAGCACAGAAGCTGGGCATGACCCGTATTTATAATGATGCTGGTGAGCATGTGCCGGTGACGGTACTTCGTTTGGAGAATTGTCAAGTCGTTGCTCAGCGTACAGTTGAAAAGAATGGTTATACTGCTGTTCAATTAGGTGTAGGCTTTGCTAAGGTTAAGAATACTTCACAAGCTCTTCGTGGACATTTTGCTAAGGCTTCTGTTGAGCCTAAAGCCAAAATAGCAGAGTTTCGTGTGAGTCCCGACAATCTTCTTGATGTTGGTACTGAGATTACAGTGGAACATTTTGTTCCAGGACAAAGAGTTGATGTGACTGGTACCAGTATTGGTAAGGGGTTTGCTGGTGTTATGAAACGACATAACTTTGGTGGACATCGTGCTTCTCATGGTAATTCGATTACACATCGTGCTCATGGTTCTACAGGGCAGTGCCAAGATCCTGGTAAAGTTTTTAAAGGTAAAAAAATGGCTGGCCATATGGGGCAAGTGCGTGTAACAACACAGAATATTGAAGTTATTTCCACTGATAGTGAGCGTGGTTTAATTTTAGTGCGTGGTGCTGTTTCTGGTTCTAAAGGTTCTTGGATTTTGATACGGGATGCTGTGAAGAAGCGTCTTCCTGATAATGCTCCAAAGCCTGCTGGTATTCGCCGTCTTGTGAAGGAGAAAGCGGAAATGGTTACTCCGGTGACGGAAACCTCTGAGGTTGAGGGAGCCTAATAATGGATCTTGTAATTAAAACTCTTGATGGTAATGAAGCTGGCAAATTAAAGGTTTCTGAAGCTATTTTTGATCTTGTTCCGCGTGAGGATATTTTGCAACGTGTTGTTCGTTGGCAGCTTGCACGTCGTCAGCAGGGAAGTCATCAATCCCAAGGTCGTTCTGATGTGTCGCGAACAGGGGCAAAAATGTTTAAACAGAAAGGAACTGGGCGTGCTCGACATTCATCTGCACGTGCACCGCAGTTTAGGGGTGGGGGTAAGGCACATGGACCGGTGGTTCGTAGCCATGCGCATGATCTTCCTAAAAAGATTCGTGCTCTTGGGTTACGTCTTGCTTTATCTGCAAAATTAAAAGCAAAAGATTTAATTATTGTGGATGAGTTGACTGTTAAGGATGCTAAAACGAAAATGCTTGTTTCTCATTTTTCTAAGCTTGGATTTAATAACGCTCTCTTGATTGGTGGTAAAGAGATTGATATTAACTTTTTTCGTGCAGCCTCTAATATCCCTAATATTGACATTTTGCCTATTCAGGGAATTAATGTTTATGATATTTTGCGTCGCAGCAAACTTGTTTTATCAAAAGCAGCTGTTGAGGCTCTTGAGGAGCGTTTTAAATGACAGATCTTCGCCATTATGATATAATTATTAGTCCAGTTATTACTGAAAAGGCGACTATGATTTCTGAATATAATCAAGTTGCTTTTAATGTCGCGCCGAAAGCGACGAAGCCTGAGATTAAGGCTGCTATTGAAGCGCTTTTTAGCGTAAAAGTTAAAGCAGTTAACACGATAGTCCGTAAGGGTAAAGTGAAGCGTTTCAAAGGTATAGTTGGTCGGCAGAGTGATGTCAAAAAAGCGATCGTAACTCTGGCCAGTGGTCAGACTATCGACGTTTCGACAGGTCTTTAAGAGGCTCGGAGATAGGAATAATGGCACTTAAGCAGTTTAATCCAACGACACCTGGGCAGCGTCAGCTTGTTATTGTGGAACGTTCTTGTCTTTATAAGGGAAAACCTGTAAAGATGTTAACTGAAGGTTTGTCTTCAAAGGGTGGACGTAATAATCGCGGTCGTGTTACTGCTCGTTTTCAGGGTGGTGGACATAAACGTAGTTATCGGTTTGTCGACTTTAAGCGTCTTAAACGTGATGTTTCAGCAAAGGTTGAGCGTTTAGAATACGATCCTAATCGTACCGCTTTTATTGCTTTAATCCGCTATGAGGATGGGCAATTGAGTTATATTCTTGCACCACAGCGTCTTGGTGTTGGTGATTCTGTTATGGCTGGTTTAAATGTGGATGTTAAACCAGGTAATGCTATGCCTCTTGCTAATATGCCTGTAGGTACAATTATTCATAATGTTGAGATGAAGCCAGGGAAAGGCGGACAGATTGCACGTTCAGCAGGTGCTTATGCGCAGTTGGTTGGACGAGATCATGGTATGGCTATTCTTCGTTTAAATTCTGGTGAGCAGCGTTTGGTTCCGAGTAGCTGTTTTGCAACTGTTGGCGCTGTTTCAAATCCTGATCATGGGAATATTAATGATGGTAAGGCGGGGCGGTCACGTTGGCGTGGTAAACGTCCACATGTTCGTGGTGTTGCTATGAACCCCGTTGATCATCCACACGGTGGTGGTGAAGGTCGTACATCGGGGGGGCGCCATCCAGTTTCTCCCTGGGGTAAACCTACGAAAGGTAAGCGTACGCGCTCCAATAAAGCCACTGATAAATTTATTATGCGTACGCGTCATCAACGCAAGAAATGAGAAAGGTAGTCTGAGGTGGTTCGTTCAGTGTGGAAAGGTCCGTTTGTTGACGGCTATCTTCTTGGTAAAGCAGAGAAGGTACGTGCAAGTGGGCGCAACGAAGTTATAAAAATATGGAGTCGTCGCTCTACTATTTTACCGCAATTTGTTGGTTTAACTTTTGGTGTTTACAACGGTAATAAGCATATTCCTGTTTCTGTTTCTGAAGAGATGGTTGGGCATAAGTTTGGTGAGTTCGCTCCTACCCGGACTTATTATGGTCATGGTGCCGATAAGAAAGCGAAGAGGAAGTAGGAATGGGAAAAGCTAAAGTTTCGCGCCAGCTTAAAGATAATGAAGCAAGAGCTGTCACGCGGACAATTCGTGTTAGTCCGCAGAAGCTTAATTTAGTTGCTGCAATGATTCGTGGTAAAAGAGTTAATGTAGCGCTCGCTGATTTGATGTTTTCACGCAAGCGAATTGCTGCTACTGTGAAAAAAACGCTTGAATCAGCAATTGCAAATGCAGAAAATAACCACGATCTTGATATTGATTCGCTTGTTGTGGCGGAAGCTTATGTTGGTAAGTCGATAGTGATGAAGCGCTTTCATGTTCGTGGTCGAGGGCGTGCTAGTAGAATTGAACGTCCATTTTCGCATCTTACTGTTATTGTTCGTGAAGTTACCGAAAAAGTGGAGGCCGCGTAATGGGGCAGAAGATCAATCCAATAGGACTTCGTCTTGGTGTTAATCGGACTTGGGACTCTCGTTGGTATGCTGATAGTGGTGAATATGGGCGCCTTCTTCATGAAGATTTGAAAATTCGTTCATATGTGCTTGAGGAACTTAAACAGGCGGCTATTTCTAAGGTTGTTATTGAGCGTCCTCATAAAAAGTGTCGTATTACAATTCATTCTGCACGTCCTGGTTTGATTATTGGTAAAAAGGGTGCTGATATCGAAAAGCTTCGTCGTAAGCTCTCAGAAATGACGGATGCTGAAACTTCATTGAATATTGTGGAGATTCGTAAACCGGAGATTGATGCGACAATTATTGCGCAATCAATTGCTCAACAGTTAGAGCGTCGTGTTGCTTTTCGTCGTGCAATGAAGCGTGCTGTTCAGTCTGCTATGCGTCTTGGTGCGGAAGGTATTCGTATCAATTGTTCTGGCCGTCTTGGTGGTGCTGAAATTGCTCGTATGGAATGGTATCGTGAAGGTCGTGTTCCACTTCATACCTTGCGTTCTGATGTTGATTACGGTACAGCAGAAGCTAAGACCGCTTATGGTATTTGTGGTATTAAGGTTTGGGTCTTTAAGGGTGAGATTCTTGAGCATGATCCGATGGCTTCAGAACGTCGTGCTACGGAAGCTGATCAATCTGGTTCTTCATTGAATCGTCGCCGCGAAAATGCTTAGTTTTTGAGATTGAACTAAAATTTGGAGTAGAGAACAATGTTGCAGCCAAAGCGCACAAAGTTCCGTAAACAGTTCAAAGGCCGTATTCACGGTTTTGCGAAGGGTGGTACGGATTTGAATTTCGGTGCCTACGGTTTGAAGGCTGTTGAGCCGGAGCGGGTTACTGCTCGTCAAATTGAAGCGGCGCGTCGTGCGATTACACGTTATATGAAGCGTTCTGGTCGTGTGTGGATTCGCATTTTTCCAGATCTTCCGGTTACATCTAAACCGACTGAAGTTCGTATGGGTAAAGGTAAGGGAAGTGTTGATTATTGGGCTGCACGTGTTGCTCCTGGGCGCGTCATGTTTGAGCTTGATGGAGTTCCGGAGGATGTTGCACGTGAAGCACTAAGATTGGGTGCTGCAAAGTTGCCTATAAAAACGCGTTTCATCCAGCGTATTGCTGAATAATGAGGTTAAGCGATGAGAGCCACAGAATTACGGGCGCAAACGCTCGACCAAATGAAAGATGAATTGGCTAAGTTAAAGAAAGAGCAATTTAATTTGCGTTTTCAAAAAGCAACAGGTCAATTAGAAAAGACTGCGCGCGTTAGACAAGTTCGTCGTGATATTGCGCGTATTAAAACTTTTCTTCGTCAAAAGATAAGTGAAAGTAAGGTTTAAGGAAATAAGAGATGCCTAAACGCGTTTTGCAGGGTGTTGTTATTAGCGACAAAAGTGATAAGACTGTTGTTGTCAAAGTTGAACGCCGTTATTCTCATCCGCTTCTTAAGAAGACTGTTCGGCAGTCTAAAAATTATAAAGCGCATGACGAAAACAACCAATTCAAGATTGGGGATCAAGTTTCTATTCAAGAATCTAGACCAATTTCGAAAGATAAATGTTGGATTGTTGTAAAAGACAATGTAGCGTAATGAGTTAAGCTTATTGTTTTAGAATTTAACAGTGTGGTTATCATTGATAAATTTGAAGGCGATAACTTTATCGTTATTTGGCAGGCAAATCCGAGTGTGTAAAAGATACAATCGGGTATATGTGTTAAGAGAAGGTGGCCAGTCATGATTCAGATGCAAACAAACCTTGACGTTGCTGATAATTCTGGAGCGCGTCGTGTCATGTGCATCAAAGTGTTAGGCGGTTCAAAGCGGAAATATGCTTCGGTCGGTGACATTATTGTTGTTTCGGTTAAGGATGCAATTCCTCGTGGCCGTGTTAAAAAAGGTGATGTTATGAAAGCTGTTGTGGTTCGTACTGCTAAGGATATTCGTCGCGCAGATGGTAGTGTCATTCGTTTTGATAGTAATGCTGCGGTTTTAGTAGATAATAAAAAAGAGCCGATCGGTACTCGTATCTTTGGACCTGTTCCCCGTGAATTGCGTGGTAGGAATCATATGAAGATCATCTCGCTTGCTCCTGAAGTTCTGTAAGGAGTAAATGTTATGCAAAAGATTCGAAAAGGTGATAAAGTTGTTGTTTTGTCCGGTAAGGATAAAGGATGTAGTGGTGAAGTAATTAAGGTTAGTCCAAAAGAGAATAAGGCTTTTGTTCGTGGGATTAATATGATTAAACGTCATCAACGTCAAACGCAGAAGCAAGAAGCTGGAATTATTTCTAAAGAAGCTCCGATTCATCTGTCTAATTTGGCGATTGCTGATCCTAAAGATGGTAAGCCTACACGTGTAGGCTTTCGTATGAATGCAGATGGTAATAAAGTTCGTTTTGCCAAGCGTTCGGGAGAGTTGATTAATGGCTGAGGAAAGACAAATACCGCGTATGAAAGCGCATTATTTTGAAGTGATTCGTAAAGTGCTTCAAGAGAAGTTTAATTACAGAAATGTGATGCAAATTCCGCGGATTGATAAAGTTGTAATAAATATGGGGATAGGTGAAGCAACTGCTGATTCGAAGAAACCTTCCCTTGCCGCTGAGGATTTAGGGCTAATAACGGGTCAGAAGGCTGTTGTTACGCGTGCGCGTAATTCTATTGCGACCTTTAAGGTTCGTGAAGGAATGCCTCTTGGGGCTAAAGTTACATTGCGTAAAGATCGTATGTTTGAGTTTTTAGATCGTCTTGTGACGATTGCTCTTCCGCGGGTTCGTGACTTTCGTGGTTTAAATCCAAAGAGTTTTGATGGTCGTGGCAATTTTGCTATGGGTATTAAAGAACACATTGTGTTTCCAGAAATCAACTATGATAAAGTTGATCAAATTTGGGGTATGGATATTATCGTTTGTACGACAGCAAAAACGGATGATGAAGCTCGTGAGTTATTGCGTGCTTTTAATTTTCCTTTTCGTTCGTAACGGCAAACGTAGTGAGGTGAAATTATGGCCAAAGTAAGTGCCGTTGAAAAAAATAAGCGTCGTGAGGTGATGGTAAAGCGCTATGCTGCCCGTCGTGCACGTTTGAAAGCAATAGTTATGGATCAGAAGGTTTCTCTTGAAGAACGTTTTAAAGCTTCTGTTCAGTTGGCAGAGTTGCCGCGTAATTCTTCGAAAGTTCGTATTCGTAATCGCTGTGAGGTTTCAGGTCGTCCGAGGGCTTATTATCGTAAATTAAAAATGTCGCGAATTGCGTTGCGTGAGCTTGGCTCTATTGGCTATATTCCTGGTATTGTAAAGTCTAGTTGGTAAGAGGAGATTATTTAATGTCTATGTCAGATCCTCTTGGTGATATGCTAACACGTATTCGTAATGCACTTGGTCGTAAAAAAGGTAAAGTAGTTACTCCAGCTTCGAAGCTTCGTGCGCACGTTCTTGATGTTCTTCAGTCGGAAGGTTATATTCGCGGATATAATCGAATTGATTTAGGTGATGGGAAAGCTGAAATTGAAATCGAATTGAAGTATTTTGAAGGGCTGGCTGCTATTCGTGAGATTTCACGTGTATCAAAGCCAGGGCGTCGTGTGTATGTTTCTGCTAAGTCACTTCCTCAGGTGGCAAATGGCCTTGGTATTTCGATTTTATCGACTCCTAAAGGCGTCATGGCAGATCATGAGGCGCGTGAACAGAATGTTGGTGGAGAACTCCTTTGTCGTGTTTTCTAAGTTATGTCAAGAAAACGGAAGAAAAAGTAGGTTAGAACAATGTCTCGTATTGGAAAGAAACCCATTTCAATTCCTTCTGGAGTTACTGCTACTGTTGAAGGACAGCTGGTTAAGGCAAAAGGTCCAAAAGGTGAGCTGAGTTACGTCGTCAATGATGAAGTCTTAGTCAAACTTGAGGAGAATATCATATCAGTTATGCCGCGGGATCAGTCAAAAGATGCGCGTTCTAAATGGGGTATGTCGCGCTCAATGATTGAGAACATTTTTTGTGGTGTGAAAGATGGTTTTGAAAAGAGGTTGGAGATTAATGGGGTTGGTTATCGTGCTGCTTTGCAGGGTAAAGATGTTCAACTATCTCTGGGCTTTTCGCATGATGTGGTTTATAAAGTTCCGTCGGGTGTTACTGTGACTGTTCCTAAGCCAACGGAAATTGTTGTTTCTGGAATTGATAAACAGCAAGTTGGACAAGTTGCAGCGGAGATTCGTGAGTATCGTAAGCCTGAGCCTTATAAAGGTAAAGGTGTTAAGCATGCAGATGAACGTATCTTCCGTAAAGAAGGTAAAAAGAAATAAGGATTTTGTATTATGGTTTCATCTAAGGACATTATCCAACGTCGTGCAAGGCGCGTTCGTCGTAGAATTAAAATGGTTTCTCATGATCGTCCTCGGCTTAGTGTTTATCGTTCAAATCAGAACATTTATGCTCAAGTTATCGATGATTTGCGGGGATGTACACTTGTTTCAGCCTCTACCCTTGAAAGTGATTTGAAAAAATCGTTAAAGAGTGGTGCTGATAAAAAGGCGGCCTTTGCTGTTGGTAAGTTAATTGCTGAGCGTGCGAAGAAAGCGGGTGTTAATGAGGTGGTTTTTGATCGTGGAGCGTATGTGTACCATGGTCGCGTCAAGGCTTTAGCTGAAGCTGCTCGTGAAGGTGGTTTGAGTTTCTAAAATTTCTTATTTATGAATGAGTAAGGAGAGTTTAGAGTATTTCGTTTAAGTTCTTCCAGTTTGATGAGGGACTTTGTTATCGTGCTTCCGGAAAAGAAAAAGGAATGAGGAATGGCACAAAAAGAACGTGGTGAGAGAGAAGAACGCGATAATGAATTTGTCGATAGGCTCGTTCATATCAATCGTGTTGCTAAAGTTGTAAAGGGTGGTCGGCGTTTTGGTTTTGCTGCTCTTGTTGTCGTTGGAGATCAAAAAGGCCGTGTGGGTTTTGGACATGGTAAAGCCCGTGAAGTTCCAGAAGCCGTTCGTAAAGCAACGGAATCTGCAAAACGTGGGATGATTTATGTTCCGCTTCGGTCTGGGCGTACATTGCATCATGATCTTGAAGGTCGTCACGGAGCTGGGCGTGTTTTGCTACGTTCGGCTTCTGCTGGTACTGGTATTATTGCTGGGGGACCGATGCGTGCTATTTTTGAAGCTCTTGGTATGCAGGATGTCGTTGCAAAATCACTAGGGTCGTCGAATCCTTATAACATGGTTCGTGCAACATTTGATGCATTGAAACATCAAATGCATCCTAGAGATATTGCTGCTCAACGTGGTATAAAGTATTCGACTTTGCAGGCGCGTCGTCGCCATTTAGTCGACCTAGAAGGGTAGTTTCTGAGATTATCAGAAAAGGAATTAGGAAATGGTTCAGAAAAAATCTCAGAGTGGTAAAACTGTGACGGTGGAACAAATTGGAAGCCCTATTCGAAACTCACAGATTCAGCGTGCAACCTTAAAGGGGCTTGGACTAAATAAAATGCGTCGTCGGCGCGTTTTAGATGATACACTTTGTGTGCGGGGTATGATTGCTCGGGTTCGGCATCTTGTTCGCGTTATAGATGAAGGTTAAGGGTTGCGGGAGTATTAGATATGAAACTCAATGAACTGCGTGATTGCGAAGGCGCAACAAAAAATCGTAAGCGTGTTGGGCGTGGTATTGGTTCCGGTACGGGTAAGACTGGTGGACGTGGTGTAAAAGGGCAAAAGTCACGTTCTGGTGTTTCCCTTAATGGTTTTGAAGGTGGGCAAATGCCTATCTATCGTCGTTTGCCAAAACGTGGATTTAGGAATTTCTTTGCTAAAACCTACAATGAAGTTTCACTGGGACGTATTCAGTTGGCAGTTGATGCAGGTAAGTTGAATATTGAAAAGCCTGTTGATATGGTTTCTTTGAAAGAGGCTGGTATTATTCGTCGTGAAAAAGATGGGGTTCGTCTTCTTTCTGATGGTGATTTGAAGGCTAAGATTACCTTTCATGTTTCTGGTGCTTCACAAGCTGCTCGTGTTAAGATTGAAAAAGTGGGTGGCCAGGTTATTCTTCCTGATATTGCTCGATAATTTTTTGATATGAATAGAGACCTAAAGAAGAATAATATCTGTTTTGTGGGATCTTTTGTGGAGAATTGTTTAAGTTCTGCATTTGTTTGTGTATGCATATATGAATTTTAGGATTATACTTCTGTGATTTGAAGAACTGGAGTGTAAAGTGGAGACGTTTTATGGCATCAGCAGCAGAGCAATTTGCTTCCAATATAAATTTCGGCACCTTTTCGCGTGCAACTGAATTAAAGAAACGCATCTGGTTTACTCTGTTGGCGCTTCTTGTATATCGTTTTGGCACTTACATCTCTCTTCCAGGTATCAATATCGATGCTTTGCGGCAAACATTTGAACATCACGCGTCGGGTGTATTAGGACTCTTTAATATGTTTGCTGGAGGTGCCGTTGGGCGTATGGCTATTTTTGCGCTGGGTATCATGCCTTATATATCGGCATCTATTATTGTGCAATTGTTAACATCTATTATTCCTTCTTTGGAAACTCTTAAAAAAGAAGGGGATTTAGGTCGTAAGATTATCAATCAATATACGCGTTATGTAACAGTCGTATTGGCAATTCTACAAGCTTTTGGTATTGCGGTTGCGCTTGAAAGCGGTATAGGGTCGGGGCTTCAAATTGTTTTAGAACCAGGTCTTATGTTTCGTATTTCTTCTGTTATTACGCTTGTTGGCGGAACGATGTTTCTTATGTGGCTTGGCGAGCAAATTACGTCACGTGGTATTGGTAATGGGGTTTCTCTTATCATTTTTACAGGGATTGTAGCCAACTTTCCTTCTACTTTTGCTCAGCTTTTGACAGCTCATAGTCAGGCTGATTTATCAACTTTTCTTTTAATAGGAATCGTTCTTATTGCTGTTTTGGTTATTGGGCTTATTGTTTTTATAGAGCGTGCGCAACGGCGAATTCTTATCCAATACCCGAAACGTCAGGTCGGTAATCAAATGTTTCAAGGAGATATGTCGCATCTTCCTTTAAAGTTGAATACTGCTGGTGTTATTCCACCTATTTTTGCTTCATCTTTATTATTATTACCTGCCACTATTAATAATTTTTCTGATAAAATGCCACAATGGGTTCAGGAGATTTCTTATGCTCTTGGTCATGGACAGCCACTTTATATGATTGTTTATGCATTTTTAATGGCGTTTTTTTGCTTTTTTTATACAGCTATTGTGTTTAATCCAAGTGATACTGCAGATCAGTTGAAAAAACATTCTGGTTTTATTCCAGGGATTCGTCCAGGTGAGCGTACAGCTGAATATATTGATTACGTTTTGACGCGTATTACTGTTGTGGGCGCTATTTATATTATCTTGGTTTGTTTGTTACCTGAATTTATGATATCTGCATTACAGGTTCCTTTTTATCTTGGGGGAACATCCTTGTTGATTGTTGTTACTGTTACACTTGATACGGTTGCTCAAATTCAGGGGCATCTTGTTGCCCACCAATATGAAGGGTTGATAAAAAAATCAAAACTTCGTGGAGGTAGAAGGAATCGATGAGAGTTATTCTTTTAGGTCCTCCTGGAGCGGGAAAAGGTACGCAAGCAAAAATGTTGACTGAGGAATATAACATTCCTCATTTATCAACAGGGGATATGTTGCGTGAGGTGATTGCCAAAGAAACGGAGATTGGTAAAAAAGCTAAAGCTATTATAAGTTCTGGTGCTTTGGTACCTGATAGTATTGTTAATCAAATCGTATCAGATCGGATTGATGAAGCTGATTGTGTAAACGGTTTTGTTTTGGATGGATATCCGCGAACTGTGGGGCAAGCAGAAGCGTTGCAACAGATACTGGATTCAAAAAATATGCGGCTTAATGCTGTTATTGAATTGTGTGTTGATGAAGACGTGTTGATTGAACGTATGAAGAAGCGCGTTGAGGAAACAATAGCGACTGGTGGACAGGTTCGTTTAGATGACAATCCTGTTGCTTTTGCAAAAAGATTAGTAGAATATCGTGAAAAAACAGCTCCCTTATCAAAATTTTATTCAGAGAGGGGAATGTTGAAGGTTATTGATGGAATGATTGGTGTTTCTGAAGTGACACGTATGATTAGAGGTTTTTTTTCATGAGATTTTTTTTTAGAAATAAATGAAAAGAGTTGACTTTTGAGATGAAATCTATCAGAAGTGAATTTAATTTATTTTAGTGAAATAATAGGATTCGGAAGAATTTTTTTCTGAGTCTATTTTTTTCTGTAAGGTATATCAGGTATTTTATAACAATTTGTCAAAATAACTAAGGAGAGTAGGCGTGGCTCGTATTGCTGGCGTCAATATCCCGACAAATAAGCGTGTAATTATTGCGCTTCAATATATCCACGGGATTGGACCAAAATTTGCTCAAGAAATTATTGAAAGAGTTGGCATTCCTTTGGGGCGTCGTGTGCATGAGCTTTCAGATGCTGAGGTGCTGCAGATTCGTGAGGCAATAGATCAGGGGTATCAAGTTGAAGGTGATCTTCGTCGTGAGGTTGCTATGAATGTTAAGCGTTTGATGGATCTTGGTTGTTATCGAGGATTGCGTCATCGCCGGTCTTTGCCTGTCCGAGGACAGCGTACACATACGAATGCCCGTACACGTAAAGGTCCGGCTAAGGCAATCGCCGGTAAGAAGAAATAAGGGCCTTTGTGGAAGGTTTTTTATATATTCTTTTTCTTGTTTGATTTTTTTGACAAGGAAAAAAGGTGGAGCTGCTGATGTTACGGCAGTGATGAGATCGTTGAAAGGGAAATTATGGCCAAGGAAGCCACACGTGTTCGTCGTCGCGAACGTAAAAATATTTCATCGGGTGTTGTGCATATTAATTCAACATTTAATAACACAATGATTACTATTACTGATGCTCAGGGTAATGCAATTGCTTGGTCATCTGCGGGAGCTCAGGGGTTTAAAGGTGCGCGTAAATCGACACCTTTTGCTGCTCAAGTTGCTGCGGAGGATTGTGCAAGAAAAGCGCAAGAGCATGGTATGCGTTCTTTGGAAGTTGAAGTTTGTGGACCTGGATCAGGGCGTGAATCTGCTTTACGTGCATTGCAATCTGTTGGTTTTGTCATTACTTCTATTCGCGATGTAACACCAATTCCTCATAATGGATGTCGTCCGCGGAAAAGGCGGCGTGTTTAATTGGGTGTTGTTTTTTGTTGTCGGAGATTTCTCTGATGTTCACATTGGTCGTTACGATTGAATGGTAACGGAACTAAAGAACGGGAATAAAAATATGATCCAGAAAAACTGGCAGGAACTTATTAAACCCAATAAGGTTGAATCATGTGCACATGATAATCCAAATATTATAAGTGTGATTGCTGAACCTCTTGAGCGTGGTTTTGGTTTAACGTTAGGAAATGCGCTTCGTCGCGTTTTGTTATCTTCGCTTCGTGGTGCTGCTATTACTGCTGTGCAGATTGACGGTGTCTTGCATGAATTTTCATCGATTCCAGGTGTGCGTGAGGATGTTACGGATATTATTCTGAATATAAAAGAAATTGCGCTTCGTATGGAAGAAGAAGGGCCTAAACGTGTCGTCGTTTATAAAGAGGGGCCTGGTGTCGTGAAAGCGGGAGATATCAGTACAGTTGGGGATATGGAAATTCTAAATCCAGATCATGTTATTTGTACTCTTGATGAAGAAGCTGAAATTCGTATGGAATTTATTGTCAACACAGGAAAGGGGTATGTTCCATCTGATCGTAATTGTGTTGATGATGCACGTATAGGGCTTATTCCAATTGATAGTCTTTATTCACCTATCCGTAAGGTATCTTATAAAGTAGAAAATACACGCGAAGGTCAAGTTCTCGATTATGATAAATTAACGCTCACGATTGAAACAAACGGTGCTGTTAATGGTGAGGATGCTGTTGCTTTTGCAGCACGCATTCTTCAGGATCAATTATCGTTATTTATTAACTTTGAAGAGCCACAGAAGGAGCCTGTTGAAGAGGCTGATTCTGAGCTTTCTTTTAATCCTGCTCTTCTCAAAAAAGTGGATGAATTAGAACTTTCAGTTCGTTCGGCAAATTGTCTTAAGAATGATAATATTGTCTATATTGGTGATCTGATTCAGAAAACAGAATCTGAAATGCTTCGGACACCGAACTTTGGTCGCAAGTCGTTGAATGAGATTAAAGAAGTTTTGGCGTGTATGGGTTTACATCTTGGGATGGAGATTCCTGCGTGGCCGCCTGAAAACATTGATGATCTTGCAAAACGTTATGAAGATCAATATTAAAATTAGAATTTAAGGAGAGGGCTTATGCGCCATAGTAAGTCAGGACGCAAGTTGAACCGTACTGCCAGTCACCGTAAAGCGATGTTTGCAAATATGGCAACTTCGTTGATCGAGCATGAGCAGATTGTGACAACACTACCAAAGGCTAAGGAAATTCGTCCTATTGTTGAAAAACTCGTTACTCTTGGTAAGCGTGGTGGTTTGCATGCGCGTCGGCAAGCTATTGCAGCACTTCGTGATGCAGGAAAGGTTGCAAAATTATTTGATACGCTTGCGCCACGTTATGCATCACGCAACGGTGGGTATTTGCGTATTATGAAAGCGGGGTTTCGTACCGGTGATAATGCGCCCATGGCTGTTATAGAATTTGTTGATCGTGATGTTGAAGCGAAGGGTGCTGGGGATCGTGCTCGCATGGAAGCTTCTGAGAATGAAAAGGGAACATCTTCGTAGAGTTTTTTATTCTGTTGGATTTTTAAAGGCCGCCTTGTCTTGGGCGGTTTTTTTGTGAGCATTTTTAAGTTTGTTTTAGTTGAGAAATAGGTGCAGAGAGAAAATTATAGAATATTGAATTATCTTATTTTTATAATATTTATTGTTCAAATAGGTTGTTTTTATTCTCTATTATGAAATATTAATAGAGGTCCTTAATTTGCGGGGATACGTTTTTTTATTCTATTAATCTTCAACAGAATGTGCTGATTTTATAAGGAGTGGATTATGAGGTATTCTTTTTGGGTGCGGATTTTTTTTGCAATTATGATGCAGATATCATTTGATCATGTATATGCTCATGTTCCTCAAACACAAACAGAAATCACCCTTTCATTTGCTCCTTTAGTTAAAAAGACAGTTCCATCTGTTGTAAATATTTATGCAGCTCGACAAATTAGAGCTCGATCACCTTTTGAAGGCGATCCATTTTTTGAGCAATTTTTTGGTCGTTTTCAAAATAAATTTCCTGTTCGTAAGCAATCGTCATTAGGATCAGGGGTGATTGTTGATGCACGTGGTTTGATCGTTACAAATTACCACGTCATTAAAGATGCAAGCGAAATTAAAGTGGCTTTTTCTGATGGACGGGAGTTTGAGAGTAAGGTCGTGCTCAAAGATGAAGCAACTGATATTGCAATTCTTGAAGTTAAGGAAAAAGATGCTCAATTTCCGGCTCTTTCTTTGGGAAATTCTGATACTGTTGAAGTTGGTGATCTTGTTCTTGCTATTGGTAATCCCTTTGGTGTTGGTCAAACAGTTACAAGTGGTATTGTTTCAGCGCAAGCGCGTACACGTGTTGGGATTTCTGATTTTGACTTTTTTATTCAAACAGACGCAGCCATTAATCCAGGGAATTCTGGTGGCGCTTTAATTGATATGAAAGGTCAGTTAATCGGAATTAATACGGCTATCTATTCGCGTTCCGGTGGTTCTGTAGGGATTGGTTTTGCTATTCCAGTTAATCTTGTAAAAGTGATGCTTGATACTGTTAAACGCGGTGGAAAATATTTTGTGCCGCCTTATATTGGGGCTTCTTTTCAAAATGTTACAGCTGATATTGCTGGTGGTTTAGGTTTAGAACGTCCCTATGGTGCTCTGATTATTGAAGTTATCAAAGATAGTCCTGCTGAAAAAGCTGGATTGAAAGTAGGTGATGTTATTTTGAGTGTGCAGGGGGTACGCGTTGACAGTCCAGATAGTCTTGGTTATCGTTTGATGACAGCTGACGTTGAGCATAGTCTTGCCTTGGAATATTTACGAAGTGGAAAAACTTTAAAAACACAAATAACAGTTTCATCAATATCAGAAACTGCATTTTTAAAATCTGAAAAAATTACGGGTGACAGTCCTCTTGCTGGTGCTGAGGTGTTAGATTTAACACCGCAAAATAGTCGACGTTTTCATCTTCCTATATCTGCAAAAGGGGTTGTGATTACCAATCTTGAGGAAATGAGCAATGCAGCTGGAATTTTTCAGTCAGGAGATATTCTACGTGTTGTAAATGGCCATAAAATTCAAACAGTTCATCAGTTGAAAAAGGTTCTTATGCAAGGTCGCTCAAATATGTGGCAATTGGAATATGAACGTGATGGTATGTATATTCGCCAATTTATTCGTTGAGGTTTTTTTTTGAAGAAAGATTTTTTTACTTCGTCGTTTGATTTTCAAGTTAATAAAAATCAGCCACTTGCAGAAAGAATGCGCCCTTGTTCTCTCAATGATGTTGTGGGACAAAAGCATTTGATTGGAGAGGATGGTTTGCTTTCACGTATGGCGGCAACAGGCTCAATTGGATCGATGATTTTTTGGGGACCTCCAGGGACGGGAAAAACGACCGTTGCACGTTTGTTAGCCCTTGAAACAAATTTCGCGTTTGAACAGGTTTCTGCTATTTTTACAGGAGTTTCTGAACTTAAAAAGATTTTTGAAGTTGCGCAGAGGCGTTTTATATCTGGGGATAAAACACTTCTCTTTGTTGATGAAATTCATCGGTTTAATCGTGCACAGCAGGATAGTTTTCTTTCTGTGATGGAAGAGGGTACTGTGGTACTTATAGGTGCAACAACCGAAAATCCTTCTTTTGAACTGAATGCTGCCCTTCTTTCGCGTGCACGTGTTTTAACATTTCTTTCTCATGATCATGAAAGTTTGGACATGCTTTTGAGGCGTGCTGAAGAAGTGGAGGGAAAAACTCTTCCCTTGGATAATGATGCCAGAGACGTTTTGATAGAGATGTCTGATGGTGATGCGCGGGTTGCGTTAACATTGGCAGAGGAAGTTTGGTCTATTGCGCCATTGGGAGAGATTCTTGATGTTGTTGCTTTGCAAAAAGTTATTCAGCGTCGTGCGCCTATTTATGATAAAGGACGAGATGGGCATTATAATCTCATTTCAGCGTTGCATAAATCCGTTCGTGGATCTGATCCTGATGCTGCGCTTTATTATTTGGCACGTATGTTGGATGCTGGTGAAGATCCTCTCTATATTGGGCGAAGATTGGTTCGTATGGCCGTTGAAGATATTGGTTTGGCGGATCCTCAAGCTCTTGTCATTTGTAATGCAGCAAAAGATGCCTATGATTATTTAGGATCACCAGAAGGAGAGTTGGCCTTGGCGCAAGCATGTCTTTATGTTGCAACTGCGCCAAAGTCAAATGCAGCATATCTTGCGTATAAAGCAGCACTGCGTTGTGCACGCAAAAATGGCTCTTTACCACCTCCTAAGCATATTCTTAATGCTCCTACGAAATTTATGAAGGAAGAAGGGTATGGAAGTGGTTATTGTTATGACCATGATGAACCAGATGCTTTTTCAGGACAAGAATATTTTCCCGAAAAACTTGGACGTCAGAGTTATTATAAACCAGTTGAGCGTGGTTTTGAGCGTGAAATTGTGAAACGTCTTGAGTGGTGGCAACAGTTGCGCAAAAAACGTAAAGATCAAAATAAAATTTGAGTTGAAATACGTTTTTTATTGATCTCTTATGTTATTGTATGAGAAATTTAGCTTATATTTTAAACAATTTATTGCATTGCTTGTAGAGATTTTTTTGATATCTTCAAAAGTGCATATTTTTTCAAATTTAAATATATCATTCAACTTTTAAGCTGCTTTATTTTTTTTGGTTTTATTAAATAATATATTGACTTATAATGATAATTAACTGTTTCGTAAGTTGAATGAAAGTTTCAAATACCGTAAATTTCTCTCATCCCAAGTCTGTTATTTGTTGAAGCAATCAAGTTATTCGCTTGCATGTTACAAGCAGGATTAGCGTGTGATAAAAACTGTACAAGAAAGGACTAAAAATCCCTCCTATGAATTGTCTCAAGTGCCGAGAGCTGTTGCAATATTGGAGGATGATAAATAGTGTGATGGTGCCGGCTTGCTCCTTCTATAGAGTAAAGATGGTGGTGCCTAAAGGGTTTTGCAGTATACCACATTCATAGGTGTTGTCACAAAATGAGCTTGGAAGTTTTGAGAGATGTTTCTTAAATCAAGTGCATGAATATGCAACACAATAGCGTTTTGTTCTTCGATGCAATAGGGTATGAGGTTGATTGATGATGCGTTTTTTGTGTGATCAATAGCGGGAGAATTCTTAGTCTCTCAAGTATTTAATCAAAGGGATAAGCAGAAGGGTTGTAGAACATTGTGTTTAAAATTAAATTGTTCCTTTTCTAGAGAGATATAAATATGTTAACTATGCTCCCATAGAGATATTACTTTATTGGAGTTTATTATGTGTCATAAGATAAGCAATGCCAATTCTTTATTGTGATGGTCATGAATGTTTATGGACATAATGTGGAGATAGGAATGGAAATAGTCTGTGAAACTCTAAACTCAAGCCTTTAGTTAAATTAAAAGTACAGTATACACTAAAGTTTTAGGTTATTATGAATTCGGTCAAGGATATAATCGTGGATAAAACAAAAGCTCTCGATGCTGCTCTCTCACAAATTGAACGTTCTTTTGGTAAAGGCTCGATTATGCGTCTTGGGCAAAAAGAGCAGGTTGTTGAAATTGAAACAATTCCAACAGGGTCGTTATCCTTGGATATTGCTTTAGGGATTGGTGGATTACCGAAGGGGCGTATTGTTGAGATTTATGGACCAGAAAGTTCTGGGAAAACAACATTGGCTCTCCATGCTATTGCTGAGGCACAGAAAGGTGGTGGGATTTGTGCTTTTATTGATGCAGAGCATGCGCTTGATCCTATTTATGCGCGTAAGCTTGGTGTTGATTTAGAAAACTTGTTCATTTCTCAGCCAGATACCGGTGAACAGGCATTGGAAATTACAGAAACGTTGGTTCGTTCTGGTGCCGTTGATGTGCTTGTTGTGGATTCTGTCGCAGCTTTAACACCGCGAGCAGAAATTGACGGTGAAATGGGTGATGCTTTGCCCGGATTGCAAGCTCGGTTAATGAGTAAAGCGTTACGAAAATTAACCGCAGCAATTTTTCGCTCTAACTGTATGGTTGTTTTTATTAATCAAATTCGCATGAAAATTGGTGTGATGTTTGGTTCTCCTGAAACGACAACGGGTGGAAACGCTTTAAAGTTTTATGCTTCTGTTCGTTTAGATATTCGTCGCATTGGATCCATTAAAGATAGGGATTCAATCGTTGGTAATCAGACGCGCGTTAAAGTGGTGAAAAATAAATTGGCACCTCCATTCAAACAGGTTGAGTTTGATATTATTTATGGTGAAGGTATTTCCAAAGTAGGTGAATTGATTGATTTGGGTGTCAAGGTTGGTGTTGTTGAAAAATCTGGTGCATGGTTTTCTTATAATTCTCAGCGTTTAGGGCAGGGGCGTGAGAATGCAAAGCAGTTTTTACGTGAACATGTGGAAATAGCTACAGAGATTGAAGCAGCTTTGCGCCAAAATGCTGGTTTGATTGCGATTGAATTGTTAGAAAATGCAGGGTCAGAAAATATAGAAAGTGATGAAGCCATTTGATGGGGGGGGTCGTCTATAATTTTTTTTCTTTAAGATTTTTCTGTTTTTTTGTTTGAGTTTTTAAATACGCAGTCATTTTTTTCTCAATTTTTTAAAACAAATATTCCATTTTTGATTAAATTGACTCCATGCGTGGCGAAGAGGATTTAATGAGGGGGGATTTTTCTTTTATGGTTTTGTGCTGTATTGAGCAGGTGTCAACATGAATAGTGTTAATAATATTCGGTCAACATTTTTGGATTATTTTCATCGTAATGGGCATAAAGTTCTTTCTTCTAGTCCGCTTGTTCCGCGGAATGATCCTACACTTATGTTTACAAATGCAGGGATGGTGCAGTTTAAAAATGTTTTTACTGGACTTGAACAACCTTCTTATACGCAGGCAACAACGGCACAAAAATGTGTTCGTGCAGGTGGAAAGCATAATGATCTTGATAATGTTGGTTATACGGCGCGCCATCATACATTTTTTGAAATGCTGGGTAATTTTTCTTTCGGTGATTATTTCAAAGAAGAAGCTATTTTTTTATCATGGAATCTTTTAACAAAGGAATTTTGCCTGCCAAAAGATAAATTGTTGGTGACAGTTTATCAGAGTGATGATGTTGCTGCTGAACTGTGGCGTAAAATTTCAGGTCTTCCAGATGAAAAAATTGTTCGTATTGCGACGGCTGATAATTTTTGGTCGATGGGAGAAACAGGCCCTTGTGGTCCTTGTTCGGAGATTTTTTATGATCATGGTGATGAAATATGGGGCGGTCCTCCTGGAAGTGCTAATGAAGATGGGGATCGCTTTATTGAGATTTGGAATCTTGTTTTTATGCAGTATGAGCAAGTTTCCAAGGAAGAACGTGTTAACTTACCTCACCCTTCTATTGATACCGGTATGGGATTAGAGCGTATTGCTGCTGTTTTACAGGGCGTTCATGATAATTATGATATTGATCTTTTTCGTGCATTAATTGCTGCATCAGAAGAAATTACAGGGATTGAGGCAAAGGGTGATTTTATTGCCAGCCATCGTGTCATTGCTGATCATCTTCGCTCATCTGCATTTTTGATTGCTGATGGTGTGCTTCCTTCTAATGAAGGAAGAGGATATGTTTTACGTCGTATTATGCGTCGTGCTATGCGTCATGCGCATCTTCTTGGTGCTAAAGAGCCCTTAATGTGGCGACTTTTACCTGCTTTAATTCGCGAAATGGGACAAGCTTATCCTGAGTTGACACGTGCTGAATCTTTGATTTCAGAAACTTTAAGGTTAGAAGAAATACGTTTTCGTAAAACGCTTGAACGAGGACTTGGTTTGTTGAACGAAGCAAGTACCGATCTTAAAGAAGGGGACTATTTGAATGGTGAAGTTGCTTTCAAGCTCTATGATACCTATGGTTTTCCGCTTGATTTGACGCAAGATGTTCTTCGTCGTCGCGGAATATCTGTTGACGTTGGTGCTTTTGATAAAGCGATGGAACGCCAAAAAGAGGAGGCACGTGCCAATTGGTCTGGTTCTGGAGAAGCTGGAACAGAGAAAATCTGGTTTTCTGTTCGTGATCAAGTGGGGGCCACAGAGTTTTTAGGTTATGAAACTGAGACAGCGAAAGGTATTCTTACAGCTCTTGTATGTGATGGTAAAATTGTTGATCATATTTCTTCAGATCAGAAAGCTATGCTTGTTGTTAATCAGACACCTTTTTATGGTGAATCTGGTGGGCAAATTGGTGATAGCGGTATCATTTCTGGTGAAAATTTTATTTTTAAGGTGCATGATACCCAAAGAAAGGGTGATGGTGTTTTTATCCATATTGGGGAGGTGAAATCTGGTCAGGCATCGAGGTCTGATTGTGTAGAATTAACGGTTGATATTGTTCGTCGTAAGAAAATTCGTGCGAATCACTCTGCTACTCATTTGTTACACGAAGCTTTACGCCAAACATTGGGGGACCATGTTACACAAAAGGGTTCTCTTGTATCGCCAGATCGGTTGCGTTTTGATTTTTCCCATCCAAAATCCGTTTCACCAAAAGAGTTGAAAAAAATAGAAGATTTAGCCAATGAGATTATTTTGCAAAATAGTAAAGTAATAACGCGCCTCATGGCTGTAGATGAGGCCATTTCTGAAGGAGCCATGGCATTGTTTGGTGAAAAATATGGTGATGAAGTTCGCGTTGTTTCTATGGGGGAGCCACTTGAACAGGAAAGATTAAAAAAGCGTTGGTCAATTGAGCTTTGTGGAGGGACACATGTGGAGCGAACAGGTGATATTGGTTTAATTCATATTGTTTCTGAAAGTTCTGTTTCAGCTGGAGTGCGGCGTATTGAAGCTTTAACAGGCAAAGAAGCACGTCTTTATCTTAGCCGCCAAGATGAACGTATTCATGAAATCGCTGATCTTTTAAAAACTTCTTCTGCTGGTGTGGAAGAACGGGTGCGAATTTTGCTTGATGATCGTCGTAAACTTGAAAAAGAATTGAATGATGTACGCAAGAAAATGATGTTGAGTGGTGGAGTAACAGAAAGGAGCCAAGGTGATATTACCATCATCAATGGGCTTTCTTTTACTGGACGCATTGTTAAAAATATTTTACCACGGGATCTTAAGGCGCTCGTCGATTCTGAGAAAAAACAAATTGGATCTGGAGTGGTTGCTTTTATTAGTGTCTCGGAGGATGGAAAAGGGAGTGCTGTTGTCGGCGTTACGGATGATTTAACGGATAAGTTAAATGCTGTAGATCTCGTTCGTATTCTTTCAGCGATGCTTGGTGGTAAAGGTGGAGGTGGCCGTTCTGATATGGCACAGGCTGGTGGTCCTGAGGGGAACAAAGCTGATGAGGCATTTGCGGCACTAAAAGATTTTCTTGAAAAAAATTAAATTAAATCATTCTGCATAGGTGTTTTTTACATTGTTATATTTGGTTGGCATCTATGTATCATGAATATCTGTCTGGTGTATTTCTGAAATGCAGATACAGCGTAATTGGGGAAAATACAATTGTAAAGATAAAGACAGTGTTTGTCTTTATCACCACTTTATCATTTGGCTTTATAGCTTCCAAGCGTTTCAGGAATCACCTTTTTAAGATAAGATAGACTATGCAGCACTTCATGCTTTGCTGTGTATTCTTTTACTAGGGAGACTAGTTATTGTGTTGCTCTTATAGATTTTTTGAAGAAACATCTCTTTTTATGAAAGGAAAAATACAAGATTTATTGCATACGATTATCCTTATAAAGTTATAAGCTATCATTATTCGATTAGTTTTCAAATGAATAAAATTTCTTTCCTTGAAAAGGCTTATAAAAGAGTTGTTGTATCTTAGAGCTATTATTTTCATTTTGCTTGTTATGTACAAGAAAACAGTTTTTTGGTTTATTATTAAAAGGTCTTGAAAGGAATATTCTCCTATCTTTATAAATCTTTATTTTAAGTTATAAGGTAATGAATTATCAATATAAATCAAAGTAATATAACATAAATCTAAATATTTAGATTAACATCTAATTTATTTATGATGAAATTGCTTTAATATATTGAATTATAATGATAATTTATCGTTTTATCTTTTGAACAAGAGCTACGAATATTCGTAGGGTTTTATTATTTTAAATTCTGTGTATGTTAAATTAATCAAAACCACTCACGAATGTCGTTGTGAAATGGGCTTAAGAGCATTGAAAAATGTTTCTTAAAAAAGTCATATGAATGTGCAAAACAATGATGTTCTGTTCTTTATGAGAGGACTATAAAGAAAGTGATAAACAAAAGTGCAACGCAATACATAATATTCATTATTTAAAAGATATTACTTTAGTTCGTTTTGAAATTCGTAAAGCTGAGTTAAAAGAAGACGGTAAAACTGGAAATTGTTTTTACCTTTACATCTTTACATTTTCCCTAAATGAGAATGTATACTCGTCAATATGCACAGATATAGGAAAATATTTTTGTTCTAATCTAGTAAAATTGCAATAGCAGAGAAAATACTAAACTGTTTTAATATTTTTCTTAAATACCTAAAATGGATTGTGGCATTTTTAGAAATCTTTTTACTTGTATCATATATAAGCACTCTATATTGTATTGAAGAGGCATTTTTTGCATAAGATCTATGAAGAGTATCGTTTTTATGATGCTATGGCTTCATGTAAGGGGATAACATTTTCTCCTTCTCTTTCTGGTGGTTTGATTGTTAAACCACTTGCCTTTAAAAAATTAGAGAAACGTCCCCCTTTATCGATCAATTCTTGAAAGTTTCCTTTTTCCATTAAGTGACCATGATCCAGAAAGAGTATCACATCAGCATTGCGTACTGTTGAGAGGCGATGTGCTATAATAAAAGTAGTGCGGTTATGGCTTATGCAATCGAGAGCATCTTTGACACGTGCCTCTGTTTCAACATCAAGAGCGCTTGTTGCTTCATCTAGAATGAGAATAGGGGCATTTTTTAAAACAGCGCGTGCAATTGCTAGTCGCTGTTTTTCTCCACCTGATAATTGAGATCCTCGTTCGCCCACCATTGTGTTATAACAATCAGCTTTTTTTAGAATAAAATCGTGAGCTTCTGCTATTTTTGCTGCTTCATAAAGTTCTTCATTCGTTGCGCTCGCTTTTCCTATTGAAATATTGTCATGAATAGTACGGTTGAAAAGACCCGAGTCTTGAAATACTGTTGCTAGAGATTTGCGTAAAGATTCGCGATTGATTGAGCATATATTTATTCCATCAATGGAGATATGCCCAAGGGTAGGGTCGTATACGCGCTGCAACAGATTGATCAATGTTGTTTTTCCAGCCCCTGTTGGTCCTACAATCGCAACAGTTTGTCCTGCTTTAACCTCAAAGGAAATATCAAAAACACCTTGAGAAGAATTTGGGAATTGATAGGTCACGTGATGAAATTGTATGGCGCCTTTAACATTTTGGAGGGAAGGAAGATTTTGTGGTTCGTTGATATGAAAGGTTGAGTCTTCCATTTCAAAAAATTCTTGCAGTTTTGCTTGTGAGGATATTGCACAATTAATAAAATTGCTCATTTGGTCTAGGCGGCTAATCATGAGTTGTGCAAATCCAACAAAAGCAACGACTTCACCTACTCGTAATTGATCTTTTGCAACAAAAAAAGCTCCAAGGAGAAGAACACAAACGATTGAAATTGTTGAAGCCATTCGATTTAAGCCACTGGCGAGCGCCCACCAATTGAGAACAGGATTTTGTGCTTTAAGAAGAGCATTTGTATGTTGATGCAGTATGGAAGTTTCTTCTTTTATTCGGTTATAACTTTGTACAATGGAAACATTAGAGATTGAATCACTGACATGTTTAAAAAGGTTATGATGATAGCATTCTACAGCGGCTTGTCCGTCTTTTGTTTTTCGCATCACTAAACGTGCAATTAATACATAAATGATGGCAAGCACAACCAAGACTATTGAAAGACGCCAATTCATATTAAACGCGATGGGGATGAGAACCAATAAGGCGACAAGCGTTGAGAGGTGTTGGCGCATAAAATCAAGCCATATGGTTGACATGGAATCTATTGCGCGCAAAAGTGTATGGAGTGCGTTGGAAGTTCCACGTTGTTGATGCCAAATTAAAGGCATGGCAATGATACGTTCGAAAGATTCCGTTAAAACCGTTAAGCGGCGTCTATGGGCTAAGCGGTCAGCACCGCGAGCAACAAGGACATAAGCAATAATATGTGAAAGTCCAAAACAAACCCAAATGGCAAGAGTAGGGATGATAGCTGTTTTGTCTGTAATAGAATCAATAACTTGTCCAAATAAAATAGGTTCTGCAATAGTGATAATAGCTAATATAACATTAGCGGTACAGATTAAAAGGGATGCATTTTTTTCTCTATTTAGGTAAGTGAGAACACGTGCATAGGTTTTGAATAAGGACACGGTTAATTATCTCCATTCGCTATTAAGCGTAAAGGCTGTTGATTTTTACAACGCTTAGTTTTTAGCTAATAAAATTTGGACGTTAAGAAAAGGAAATTTTGGATACTAACTGTAATATGGTGTGATAAAACCAACTAAAATATGAATTTTTGTGTTTATAAAGGCGCAAAAATAGATCAATAAAATTATCAGGTAAGGGAATTTTCATGGCAGGCATAGAAATAAAAAAAGTTGAGGCAGATGAAAATGGAATGCGCTTAGATCGCTGGTTTAAAGTGCATTATCCAGGACTTGGTTTTGGAGCTTTGCAAAAATTGTTGCGTTCTGGTCAGATACGGGTTGATAGTGGACGTGTTAAAGCCGATACGCGTCTTTGTATAGGGCAAGCTGTTCGTATTCCACCTCTCCCTATTAATGACAAGGAGAGTCTTTCAATAACGGATAAAACACTTCGTGGGCAGGATGATGGGACCGTTTTGAAAAAAATGCTGCTTTATGAAGATCCAAAGGTATTTGTTTTTAATAAACCAGCTGGGTTGGCTGTACAAGGAGGCTCTGGTTTAACACGTCATATGGATAGTATGCTTGAGGTATGGCGCAATAAAAAAGGTGAAAAGCCGCGTTTGGTTCATCGTCTTGATCGTGAGACGTCGGGTGTGCTTATTGTTGCGCGATCAAGGGGAGCTGCTCAGTCCTTAACTGCTGCTTTTAGAGCGCGAGAAACAAAAAAGACTTATTGGGCGTTGGTTCGGGGCGTGCCTAAAAAAAAGCAGGACAAAATTTCAACGTGGATGGTTAAGGAAATGACTGCACAAGGTGACAAAATGCGTGTTTGTGAACATGGGGAGCCAGATTCACATCATGCGGTTTCTTACTATCGCGTTTTAGATACGCGAGGGCGGGCTCTTTCGTGGCTTGAAATGGAACCCTATACAGGGAGAACACATCAGCTTCGTGTGCATGCAGCCCATATGGATCATCCTATCATTGGCGATACAAAGTATTTTTTTTCTGATAGTAATTGGACATTACCAGGAGGAATTCAAAATCGTCTTCATCTTCATGCACGTCGTATTCGTATTCCGCATCCTTCAGGAGGAATATTGGACATTGTTGCACCTTTACCACCTCATATGGTCCAAAGTTTTAATCTTTTATCTTTTAATGAGAGTGATGCTGAAACCGACTAAACAAACTTCATTTGTTCTTTTTGATTGATACAAATTTTATCTATAAATTTGATAAGATGAATAGGGCATCATTTGAAGAAAGTTTTTGATAAGTCAATAGCTATGAGAAAATTGTGTTTTTGAGTGATGAAATTTTCGAATATCATGGCTTTCTTTCTACAGCTCTTTATCCATATTGATTGTATTGTTATTTGGGATATGATGTATCGTTTAATAATCTGAGTTTATGAAGCTGCTCCTTTGAATTATCTACAGAGGTCATATATTGGGGAGGCGTGTCTGTTGAGGGAGATGAGTTAGATAAAATCTGAAAGATATTTACTAAAATAGTGAAAGCAATTTTAGTTTTTTCATGGGGAATAATGGAGGCATTTTATAGTAATGCTGAGGGAAAGTAGCCTCTCAAAAAATTCCTGTTGTCAAGGATTTTTGTTTTGTTATCAATGTGGTTTGATATGCTTATAGTATAGATTTATGCTTTGTATCTTTGCTTACACAATGAAGCCTTCTTACCAAAGCTCTCCTTTCAATGACCAATTATTTTTCTACTTACTTAGTTTATCCAAAAGATTATCTTTCATAAAAGAAGAAATAAGTTTTTAGTATCTTAATGCTTCATTGAAGTGAACTCATCACATTGAAAAAATATCTAGACAAAAAATTGGAGATAAAACGTCAGGCGCGTTTTATTGCTCTAAGGAGGGCTTGAACACTTTTGTTTTTTCTAGTGAACAAAAACAGATATTTATTATGGAAACATTCAAAGGGGGGATAAGTTGAAATGAGGAGTGACTGATGGGATCATTATTGATTGACGTTAATAACGTCTCAAAAATATATCGCAACATTGACAGAGGAATTGGTTTTAAAAACAAGGTCTTTTCTCTCTTCAAGCCGGTTTATACAAATCATCATGTGTTAAAAGATATGAGTTTCACCCTCTTTTCAGGGCAATCGTTAGCAATTCTTGGCCCTAACGGAGCGGGTAAATCGACACTGATTAAAATACTTTCTGGTATACAATACGCTGATGAGGGATGTGTTAAAGTCCTTGGTGTTGATCCTTATAAAGCGAAGAAAAATCTGTTCAAGTCTTTGGGTGTGGTCTTTGGTCATAAGAATTGTTTATGGTGGGATTTGCCCTTACGCTACAGTCTGGATATGGTTCAACCATTATATGGTCTTGAACGCGCCTCTTTTACCCGTGATCTTAAAGAGATCGCTGAGTTACTGGGTCTTGAGCATATTATGGATAAGCCAGTGCGGATGCTTAGTCTGGGTGAGAGAGTGAAAAGTGAATTGGCATTTAATCTCTCCTTTAGACCTAAACTGTTGTTTCTCGATGAGCCAAGTATTGGTCTTGATCTTACATCTAAGCATGAAATCAGGGAGCTTCTTAAAAAACTGAAAAGGGAGCGTGGCACTGGGTATATCATCACAAGTCATGATATGGGAGATATTGATGGATACGTTGATGATATTATTCTCTTGCATAAAGGAAAGAAACAGTTTCATGGTAATCTTCACGCGCTTAAAAATGTCATTCCTTCTTTGGTGAGAATAACGTTTTTTTGTGAACACATGGCTGTACCTTCAGCTGTTGTAGAAAAAATTGATGAGATTGCGTTGAAATTATCTACTTCTTTAAAAGATAAGCACTTTAACGCTGAAGAATGCTCGCTGGAGGTTTCGCTGCCCCGTGAGGATTTTGCGCGTTTTGTACGCGAAATTACAACCAAATTGAACTGTACGTTCTCTGTATCCACTCCCTCGCTTGAAGAGATGCTCCGTGTTAAATTTAAAGAATTTATCTAACCACTGCTTTGGTATGTTTCTTTTTGCCAAGAATGGATTACTCACTGTTCTAAGTGATAGAGCAATGTTTTTTACCGATATTATCATTGGGACACTTTCGCCATTTGTTATTCAACTTCTATTATGGAATGCACTTTTCTCTGATACGGGCAACACCATAAATGGCTTTAGCTTTTATGATATGATGTATTATTATGCTTTTGCTTTAGTCCTAGGTCACTTAAATAATGGTTATAATGTGATTAAGTTTTTCTCTCATCATGTTAAAGAAGGCCAATTAGAAGTATATCTTACAAAGCCCTTTAGTTATATGACACAAATGCTTTTTACTTTTTTAGGGGAGAGTGTATTATATAGCATCCCATTATTGGCTCTTTTTATTGTTAAGCTTGTTTTATTCTATGAAAATATTCTGGGATTGGTCATCGCTTTTCTGTTCTTTTTTCTGGTTGTTATTCTATCACAATTGCTTTGTTTTTTAATCTCTTTTGGAATTGCTTTATTAAGCTTTTGGGTGATTGAGTACAATATATTACTCTCTTTTAGTATTCTTAGTTCAGCGCTTCTTGGGGGTGTTCTTTTACCACCATCTTTTTGGCCGGTGTGGCTTATTCCGCTTATGCAATTTAATCCTTATCGTTTCATGATATCCGCTCCTGCCGAGTTTTTCGCGACGCAAAATTTAGCGTTGTTTCAGCAGTTTATTTTCGGAAGTTTTACTTATATTTTGTGTTTTTTATTCTTAATTTATATCGCTTGGAATAAAGGGATGAAAGCATATAATGGAGCAGGTGGTTGAGATGAAAATCATCCTTCATTTTATCAGTCTGAATATCCGCCGACAGATTGTTTATGGTAAGAATTTGGCTGGGGAGTTTATTCTTTCTCTATGCTATTATTTTATTCAATTCATATTTATTGATAGAGTATCTTCTTTTTCAGGAAAGATCGGTAACTATAGCAGAGATGAAATCCATTTCATCTTTGTTGTCTTTGTTTTACTTGGAATATTTTTGAATATTTTTATTAATTCTATTGAAACGTTTTTTGAAAAAGTAGCGGATGGTAAAATTGAACCATACTTGATAAAGCCCGTTTCAATTTGGTTGTTGATGTTGTTTGGTTGGTGTAAACCTCTTAATTTGATCAAGCTCTTTGTCCTTTATGTTAGTGCCTATTTATTTGTATCATTACCGAATATTTCTGATCTTAAGCTAAGATGGATCTCTTTTGTTGTTGCAATATTTTGTGTTTTTATTGTCAATATTTGTTTTTTTCTGATGTTCAATTTTATAACATTTATTATTAGCCGTAAGATGCCTGTCGAATATTTTCATGAAATGATTTATGAGCTTTCATTTGTGCCAATAGGAATTTATCCTTTAAGCATCGTAAAATGGCTTTTGTTTATGCTTCCCATGGCTTTTTCTGCTTCCTTGCCTGTGTCATTGTTGCTTGGTAAAGGCGAATGGAATATTGGATATCTTCTGTTGAGCGCTTTTCTTTCCATGGTCATGACTTTCATAAGTTATAAGAAAACAATGCGTAAATTTAATGGATTAGGGGGATGAGATGAAAGTCAGCATGATTATAAAAATAAAAAAAATTGAGTGAATAATTCTATTGTACCATAAATTATCGTTATTTATTCTGGCGATATAAGGCATGTAGAATTTTCACATGAGGATTTTTTTTTATTGTTAGATAAGATTGAACAATAATATAGGCCGCATTCCCACGGTTACTGGCAAGGAGCGTGAAATAGAAATCAGAGGTTTAAACTGTTCGATTTTAGATGGCTGCTTGATGACACAAGCCAATGGTAAGATGGTGTACAATATTAGTAGTGCTTTCTTCTCCGAGCAAAATTTATTTTTGTTGCGTTTATAGTGCTAAAAAATTGTCAAAGATGGGTAATTTTTATATGTGCAGAATGTGGTTATTCGTGCGGATTTTGTTGGTGCATTCAATATATTATTACGTGGATGAGTTTTTGCTTAAACAATAAGAAAATTGACAGAATAAAGCTTTTAAGTTGCCCGATAGAAAGCTAAGAGCTTCGCCAAACAACATGATAGCAATTATCAAGACAACAATCACATAGAGATTTTTCAGCATGCTGAGCAGTCAAAATTCAGTTAATAATTGCTTGGAAATAAAAGGATTCACCAATCCAAGCAGGCAAAAACGATGGCAACGCAACTGAGTTCAATAACATAATTAAATATATTTCTTTGTTTTACTTGTTAACTAATGGAATTATACCTAATTTTATTGTGAATTTCTTATTTTATGTTATGATTTTATTTGATATAAAGATAATTATTATGTACTATTTTAGTGTTATTATAAATATTATTATTTAATTAAATATATACAATATAAACATAATATATTTATATTATTTTAAAAAGTAATTAAATAAGATATTATTTTTTAAAAAATTATTTTCTATTTTTTTAATATTAATAAGCTCATTTTTAAATTTTTCTTAACAATGATAAGAGAAAAATGGAGTTTTACATCCTCTTTACAATAAATAAAAATGATACTTTAATCTGGTTTTGCTCTCTAAGCTTAGAGCTATACAAATGTTATTGCTTATCATTAATAAAACTAATGTGATTGATGGCGTAGAGATTACAAAGGGCTAATTTTTTTTGCATGTAATTCATATCTTTTACAAGACTTTAAAAATAACACAGAAAAAATGAGAGAGGAAGGAATAGTGAACAAGAGTGATAAGCTTTTTCATTTTCTAGTGTTATGATTACTTTTGTATTTTACGGTTCATTCATTGTATGTATGATCAATTCCAAAATTTTTATTTTAAGCTTATAGTGAATCTATATTTTAGTCTGTTATTGAAGTGTTGTCGTGATTGAGATTACAATATCACAGTAGTGAACACTCTGATTTAATAGAGAAGATTGTTTGCTAGCAAATAATCTATCCATATCAACGTTATTTAAATTTTTTTCCAAAATATATATCTATGTTAATTTTCGTGATTGATATCTTTTCTAAGATGAAAAGGGGCATGAGCTGATTTGAATATCCATAAATTTTTCGTATTAACTCAAAAAATATACGATCACATCATTTTACGGCTATTCTAGATTATCATTTTGATAAACTGAATAAGTATAGCGATGCGTCTTACAAATATTTGCTAAAATGCTTTTATTGGACATTATTAAATTTTTATGATTCATATTTTTAATCATTTTATCTTGGTTAGAAAGAAGGTGTATTCATTTTTATTTCTCTATTTTATCTTAGAGTCGTGGAATTATATTAATGTTAGAAAGTTATAATTGTGGAAGACAATGAACTTTATTAAAATTATTCCACGTTCTTGTAGAAACGCATGGCTGTGAAATCGTTGAAATGTGTAATAGCTTATGGCATTAGATTTGGCGCATTCACCAAAGTTATCCCTTATCTTACCTAATTTAGCTTTTTCAATCAAAGAGTTAAGCTGGTGCTTACGCTAATTGTAGCTGGGGCAAATATTTTTTCTCAATCTATCCTAAGGAAAAATTATTTTATAAAAATATTTATTTTACTATATTATACAAAAAAATAAAAATATTATGTGTAACTAAAAAACAACATATTGATATTTTTATATATTATAAAATCATAATAATATTTATGATAATAAAGCTAAATTCATAATAAAAACAATAAAATAATTTTATTTTAATATATTTTTATCATTAAACTACATAATGTAAAGTACAAATAAAATAATTGACAATTATTAAATAAACATGTAACGGATATATTCTAAGTGTAATATAATATAAAAATAACAATTAAAATAAAATTATTAATTAAATTTTGTATTATATTTTTATTATCAGAAGATAAATATACTTTATCGATAGATAACGGAATGTTTTCTATTTAGAGGGGGCGGTAAAGAAAATTTATTTTACTAAATATTGTAATTAGGTGGTTATGATGAAAATATTCAAGCATTGTATAGTATGTTTTGTTGCAGTAGCGATTTTCTTTTCACAGATTTTAAGAGCCAATGCTGATTCTTTAAATGGCAGATTTCAAAATGCTGGTTTTATTTCTGTAATGACACAGGAAAATAGAGTTATTAAAGCTGTGGATATGATTATTAGCCAGTTTGGAGGACAAGGGGCTGAGAAAAATGTCCAAAAAGTTGCGGGTTTAATGGGGGTGGAGACAGCGATTTTTGGTCTCATCGCATATCTTGTATATTTCTTTACTAGAAAGCCGCCGAGTCCTAACAGAAAGACAGGTGGAAGAACATTCGATGCTTTTTCTCATAGTTCATGGGCTTTGAATTAAAAGATATTATCCTTGATAAACTTTGAATTATGCTGTTATTGAATGTTTTATATTAAATAAACCGTGATATTTAATCACGGTTTATTTATTTTTTTTAATCTTAATGACCTTGATAAGTTTATCCTTTTATATCATTAAGATATTGTTTTGTGGATGCCAGTATATGGTGCATTAAATTCAGCTAATCAGTTGCTTTTTAAATTTACTTAAATTTTTTTCTCTTCAAAATGCGCATTTGAGCTAAGTTTGTGGTTGATATTTTTTTATGATGAAAACGCGAATGCATTAATTGAGATATCCATAAACTTTGTATATCAACTCAAAAAATACAAGGTCACACAATCTTACGACTATTTGTGGATTTTATGTTGATGAACTGAATAAGTATAGCGATGCGTCTTACAAATATTTGCAAAAATGCTTTTATTGGAATCTTTTAATCTCTTTGTGGTTTACAATTCATTTTATCATTTTATCTTAAGCAAAGAGAATGTGGATTCATTTCTATTTCTCTATTTTATCTGAGAAGGGTGGAGTTATACGAATGTCAAAAAAAGTCATGATCGTGGAAGATAATGAGCTTAATATGAAGTTATTTCGCGATCTTGTAGAAGCGAGTGGTTATGAAACCGTTGAAACACGTAATGGTCTTATGGCATTAGATTTGGCGCGTTCATCAATGCCATCTCTTATCCTTGTGGATATCCAGTTGCCAGAGGTCTCTGGAATAGATGTTATTAAACAATTAAAAGAAGATGAAGAACTTCGATCAATCCCCGTTGTTGCTGTAACAGCTTTTGCTATGAAAGGCGATGAGGAGCGAATTCGTGCCAGTGGATGTGAAGAATATATGTCAAAGCCTATTTCTGTCCCTCATTTTATTACAATGGTAAAGCATTTCTTGGACTAAAGCTTGTTAAGTGATGATAGAAAAAATATTGAAAAGCTTATAAGATTGCTAAAGTTGTCGCGTAAATATTTTTGTGCTTTAGCACGTCGATATATTACAAGTTAGTAAAACAGATTTAAAAAATTGAAACTGAAGTTTTGAATTTTTTCGGTCTATTTTTCTTGCCTTTTATCTTAAGAGAAGAGGTTGTTTTGCATTCTTGTTTTTTCTAATCGGTATAGATTTGTTCCTACATTCATCTAAAAGTCTGTTTTAGCAGTTTTAAAAAGCCCCGTTTTTGTCCGAGGCTTTATGCATTGCAAAAATTGAAATTAACGCTTTGAGAATTGGAAAGAACGACGTGCTTTTGCTTTACCGTATTTTTTACGTTCAACAACACGACTATCACGGGTAAGAAACCCACCTTTTTTCAAGATTGAGCGAAGTTCTGGTTCGTAATAGGTTAAAGCTTTGGAAATGCCATGGCGCACTGCACCGGCTTGTCCAGAAAGACCACCGCCTGCAACGGTTGCAATAATATCAAACTGGGTATCCCTATTTGTTGCAACAATTGGTTGACGAAGAATCATTCTAAGAACAGGACGAGCAAAATATTTGTCAAATTCCTTATTGTTGATCGTGATTTTTCCAGAACCTGGTTTAATCCATACACGCGCAACAGCGTCTTTACGCTTTCCTGTTGCGTAAGCACGTCCTTGTGAATCAAGCTTCTGCACGTGAACAGGAACAACATTTTCATGTGTTTCTGTAATACTTGTTACTATGCTAAGCTCAGAAAGAGAATTAATTTCAGCCATAATCAAGCAATCCTTTTGTTTTTGCGGTTTAAAGCACCAACGTCAAGAGATTCAGGCTGTTGTGCTTCATGTGGATGTTGGCTTCCAGCGTAAACACGTAGATTCTTCAATTGACGGCGACCAAGAGGCCCTCGAGGAATCATGCGCTCTACTGCTTTTTCAATAACGCGTTCGGGAAAACGCCCCTCAAGAAGTTGACGTGCTGTACGTTGTTTGATTCCACCAATATAGCCGGTATGCCAATAATATTTTTTATCCGTATATTTTTTGCCAGTGAGAGCTATTTTATCTGCATTAATGACAATAACGTTGTCACCATCATCAACATGTGGAGTAAATGTAGCTTTATGTTTGCCACGTAAGCGGTTAGCAACAAATGTGGCAAGACGACCCAAAACAAGGTTTTCTGCGTCAATAATAACCCATTTTTTCACCACTTCAGTTGGCTTTTGTGAAAAAGTTGCCATAGAAGTATCCTTTATTAGAACCCTTTTAATATAAGGGAATTTTTACTGTTTTGCGTTGAAAATTGTTACCATAGCGAAATATTTAACGCATACTACTTGCTCTGATATAATGTCTTTTGATTGACGTCAAGAGAAAATAAAAACTTTATAAAACAACATGTTACAAGAAAGGTATTATAATACCCCATTAAAAGAAGTTTGTAGACCATTTAAACTTAAAATGAATGTTGCAAAAGACTATTTTATCTTTAACGCATGATTGTATTTTATCGTTCTTCATTATAAAATAAGAAATAATGCAGTGGTCTCGTTATTTTCTCAATGTTGAATCTTCTGCTTGTGGTCAAGCTTGGTTAGATGCCCTTGATGTTCAAGGGATAAATAACGCGCGCGCTATTTCTCAAAAATTTGGCTTTCCAGATCAGTTAGCTCGAGTACTTTCAGCAAGAGATGTGGATGAAGCTGAGGCTGTTGCTTTTATTAATCCAACATTGCGTACGCTTATGCCTGATCCAGAAAGTTTTAGGGATATGCAATGCGCTGCAGAGCGCATTGTTAAGGCTCTTCTCAATCAAGAACAGGTTGCTGTGTTTGGTGATTATGATGTTGATGGTGCTTGTTCATCGGCACTCATAGCACGTTTTTTTCGTTATTTTGGTATTGAAGTCAAAATTTATATTCCTGATCGTATTGTTGAAGGCTATGGTCCGAATGAACAAGCAATGAGGATGCTTGTGCAAGAAGGCGCTCGGTTAATTATCACTGTTGATTGTGGCGCAAACAGTCCTGATGCCGTAAAAGCAGCGAGGCTTGCTGGTGCTGATGTTGTGATTTTAGATCATCATCAAATGTCAGAGATTCATCAAGAAGCTGTTGCTCTTGTCAATCCTAATCGTCCTGATGATTTTTCTAAACAGGGGCATTTATGTGCAGCTGGCGTTGTTTTTGTTACGTTAGCTTGGGTTCATCATTTGCTGCGGAAAAAACAATTCCAAGGACCGCTGCCTGATCTTTTAAGTATGCTTGATCTTGTTGCATTGGCAACCATATGTGATGTCGTTCCATTACAGGGGGTTAACCGTGCTTTTGTGTTAAAAGGGCTTCAAGTTGCTCGTTCTATGCATAATCTAGGAATAACAGCTTTAACAAAGGTTGCACGAATAGGGGAGCCGCTTAATAGTTTTCATTTAGGTTTTTTATTAGGTCCTAGAATTAATGCAGGAGGGCGCATTGGTGATCAAGCTTTGGGAGCACGTTTGCTTAGCTGTGAGAATAAAGATGAAGCGGACAGAATAGCAGAACAATTAGATCGGCTTAATCAAGAACGCCAAGAAATGGAGAATATTCAATTAGCACAAGCGGAATCCTATATTGCTTCTCTTTATCAAGGTCAAGAAACACCATTGTCACTTGTCATTTCTCATAAAGAATGGCATCCGGGGATTATTGGTATTCTTGCTTCCCGCCTCAAAGAGCGTTTTTTTTGTCCTGTTTTTGCTATTGCTTTGAAAGAAGATGGAAATGGCGTAGGGTCGGGACGCTCAATTAATGGTATAGATTTAGGAGCAATCGTTCGTGAAGCTGTTACACTCAATTTATTAGAAAAAGGAGGGGGGCATAGTATGGCAGCAGGAATTACAATTCAATCAACAAAAATTGAAATTTTTCGAAAATGGCTAGAAGAAAAAGTTTCTTTAATGGTTTCACAGTTGCGTGCAAAAAAATCTCTTAGTATAGATGGTTCTCTTTCTGCTTCTGGTGTTAATGAAGCGCTGTTTGAATTGCTTGAAAAAGCAGGGCCATTTGGGGCAGGGAATGCAACACCTGTTTTTGTTCTTCCCTCTCATCGACTGGTGAATCTATCTGAAGTTGGTAAAGGACATCTTCGCCTCATTGTATCTAATGTTGAAGGAAAAAAACTACAAGGAATAGCTTTTCGTGCTGTAGGGACATCGCTAGGTGATTTTCTTTTTGAAAATATTGGTGAAATGATTCATTTAGCTGGTCATCTTAGTTTGAATTATTGGAATGGAACGATCAATCCGCAACTGCGCGTGATTGACGCAGCTGCAGTGGTTTGAAAGGGATATTTTTTACATTAGATGTCTAGATTAGAAGCAAAAGTAGAGTTTTCTTGTATGAAACGAAATCGTGCTTCTGGTTTTGTTCCCATGAGACTTTCTACAGTCTTTTTCGTTTCTTGCATTTCCACGGCATCAATAGAAACACGAAGCAATGTACGTTTTTGAGGATGCATAGTCGTTTCTTTAAGTTGTTCTGCGCGCATTTCACCCAGCCCTTTAAAACGCCCGATTTCGATTTTAGCTTTTCCAGTAAATTCAGTTTTGAGCAATTCATCCTTATGAATGTCGTCACGAGCATAAGCAACTTTTCCTCCTTGCGATATTCTATAAAGGGGAGGGACGGCAAGATATAAATGTCCCTGATGAATAAGGTCAGGCATTTCTTGAAAGAAGAAGGTAATGAGCAGTGACGCAATATGAGCACCATCAACATCAGCATCTGTCATGATGATAATACGTTCATATCTGAGATCTTTTTCACGATACTTGGAGCGTGTTCCACATCCAAGAGCAAGGATCAGATCGCTAATTGTTTGGCTTGAGTTCATTTTTTCATGTGCAGCACTGGCGACATTTAAGATTTTACCACGAAGAGGTAAAATTGCTTGGTTTGCTCTATTTCTTGCTTGTTTAGCAGATCCTCCTGCAGAATCCCCTTCAACAATGAATAGTTCAGCACCCAAAGCATGGTTCTGGCTACAATCTGCAAGTTTACCGGGCAGACGTAATTTACGGACAGCAGTTTTTCGACTTATTTCTCTATCTTGGCGTCGTCTAACACGTTCTTCAGCACGTTCAATAACCCAATCGAGAAGTTTTGTTGCTTCTTGTGGGGAATTTGCTAACCAATGATCAAAGGGATCGCGGATTGCATTCTCAACGATACGCTGTGCTTCAATGGTTGCTAATCGATCTTTTGTTTGTCCAACAAATTCAGGGTTACTGATAAAGACTGAAAGTATTGCGGCTGTTGAAATCATAATATCGTCAGACGTAATAATCGTTGCGCGCTTGTTTCCTATTAACTCAGCGTAGGATTTCAATCCACGCAAAAGAGCTTGACGTAATCCTATTTCATGTGTTCCGCCTTCTCCTGTAGGAATCGTATTGCAGTAAGATTGCACACAAGAATCACCACCATGCCAAGCGATAGCCCACTCAACGGAGCCATGGCCATTATTGTGGTGTGTTTTGCCAGAAAAAATTTCTGACGTTACTCGATATTCATCTTTTAGTGACGAAAGTAAATAGTCTTTAAGCCCATCGGGAAAATGAAAAACAGCTTTTTCAGGAATATTTTTTGCGCCTTCAAGTATGACGGGATCACAAGACCAGCGAATTTTTACGCCACCAAAAAGATAGGCTTTGGAGCATGTCATCTTATAGATTTTTTCTGGATCAAAAGCTGCTTTTTCACCAAAAATTTTATGATCAGGATGAAAACGAACGCGCGTACCACGACGATTATAAACATCTCCCAGATCTTCTAATCCAGATTGAGGAATACCACGTGAGAAACGTTGGCGGTAAAGTTTTCGTTCTCGTGCAACTTCAACTTCCATATCATCAGAAAGAGCATTGACGACAGAAATTCCTACTCCATGAAGTCCACCTGCAGTTTGATAAGCCTTTCCATCAAATTTTCCCCCTGAGTGGAGTTGTGTCATAATAACTTCAAGAGTCGATTTCTCAGGCATTTGAGGATGATTTTCAACAGGAATACCGCGTCCATTATCTGTAACGGTTATATAACCATTCCTATCTAATGAGACCTCAATAGAATCTGCATAACCCGCAACAGCTTCATCCATCGCGTTATCAATAATTTCGGCAAATAAATGATGAAGCGCTTTACTGTCTGTTCCACCAATATACATTCCAGGGCGTAAACGTACCGGCTCTAAACCCTCAAGAACTCGAATAGAGAGGGCATTATAGTCATCTTCTTGCGTATCTTTTGCACTTTTTCTTGAAATCATCGCGTTTGATTTCATTGGAGACTGCAGAGTGTTTTCTTTTGTATTTACCCGAGATTGGGCTTTATTTAAAACACTAAAAAGATCCTTTTTGTTATCGCTCATAGCGTTTAACTATCCACCTCATAAAATCAAATATTTATTAAAATAATTTTATGCCTGTTTTTTATTTAAAAATCAATGCACTTAGGAAACATCGATTGTTGGACCAAAAATTTTTTCAAAAGCGTGTTTGAGAGCAATATCAATATCATGCATTGCTACAGGGCAACCTAGATCAAGAAAGCTTGTTACACCGTGGTTTGTAATTCCACAAGGAACAATTCCTGAATAATGGGCTAAATTAGGATTAACATTGATAGAAACTCCATGAAAACTTATCCATTTGCGCACTCGAATGCCAATAGCTGCAATTTTATCTTCGGAAGAAAGATCATTTTGTTTTGATGGGCAATGAGACTGTTTAACCCAGACACCAACGCGATCTTCTCTGCGTTCGCCTTTAATATTAAAGTTGGCAAGCATCTGTATGATCCATTCTTCTAATGCACTAATGAAAGCACGAATGTCTTGTTTCCGGCGTTTAAGATCAAGCATGATATAAGCAATACGCTGTCCTGGACCGTGATATGTAAATTCACCTCCACGTCCTGCTTCATAAACAGGGAATAAATTAGGAGCCAAAAGATCTTTTTTATTTGCACTCGTTCCCGCTGTATAAAGGGAAGGGTGTTCGAGAAGCCAAACTTGTTCATGCGCAGTTTTTGCAAGAATTTTTTCTACACGTTCTTGCATATAACGCAGAGCTTCAGGATACTCAACTAGATGATCGCTTATTTTCCATTCGACGGGTGGATTTTCTAGAATTGCATTAAAATGATGTGATAAGTGATTACGATCTGTATGTTTCAATTCACATGTCATGGGTAATATTTATCTTGATGTTTGAGTTTGTATTGTAATCAATAAAAGTGATTACAGAGTAAGGTATAGAATTGTTGAATAAAAGAGAATACGTTCATAAAATTTTATCTTAAGAAGATTTGCTACGCTTAAAAATCCACGTTCCTTTTACCATCTTCCTGTTGCACCACCACCACCTGATGATCCACCACCACCCCTAAATCCCCCTCCACCTCTAGGACCACCGAACCTTCCACCAGGATATCTGCCACCGGCACTTAAGTTAAGAAACCAAGGTGTGAAGATGATCCCCAGCCAGAGATACTTTTGTGGACCCACTTTTTTACCAAAAATCATTGCAAGAATGGGCAAACCAACGACTATAAAGAGAATGAGAAACATAATTGCATTGATTACCATTTCTTCTTTTTCAGCTTGTTTACGTTGTTCTTCAACGATTTTAGCTTTTTCTTTGATGCGAAAAGTAAAATCAGAATCACTTTCTGTAATAACTTTGATAATTGTATCAACTGCTTCAGCAATTCCTTTTTGATAATTTCCTTCGCGAAAATTAGGAATCATGAAGCTATTAATAATGACAGAGGAAAGAGCATCTGTTAGCTCTCCTTCCAAACCATATCCAACTTCGATACGTGCTGTGCGTTCATTCGGTGCAATGACCAGTAATACACCATTATTGATCTTCTTTTGGCCTAATCCCCATGTACGAAAAAGAAAATTGCTGTACGTTTCTATATCGTTGCCCGAAAGAGTAGGGAGTGTTATAAGAACAATTTGATCTCCCGTTTTCTCTTCGAGTGCTGCCAGTTTTTTTGTCAAGTCTTCCTTGGTTGCATTATCGAGCAAATGAGCCACATCATTAACATAACCTGTTAAATGAGGAAATTTTATTTGCGAACAAGCGATACTTCCCAATGCAGCAACTAAATACAGAGAGCAGATAAAAGCCCATAATTTTGGAAATACAATACGTTGCAAAGAGTATCGAAATGATTTCATTAATTAAAATTAACCTTTGGTGTTTGTTGGCTATCAGTATCGATCGTAAAAGTTGGCATAGGTTTAGCATCACGAAACCATAATTTTGCCCAAATCATCGTCGGCATTGTTTTGAGTGCAGTATTGTAGGCACGTACTGTTTCAATATAATCGCGGCGCGCAACGGAAATACGGTTTTCTGTTCCTTCTAATTGTGATTGAAGAGCAAGAAAGTTTTGGTTTGCTTTAAGATCCGGATAGTTTTCAACAACAGCCATAAGTCGCGAAAGTGCACTTGATAAATTTGCTTGATTTTTGAGATATTGCTGCATAACTTCTGGATTATTCAACATATCTGCATTAATGTTGACTTGTGTTGCTTTAGCACGTGCTTCAATTACATTTGTGAAAACACTTTGTTCATGAGCTGCGTAAGCTTTAACTGTTTCTACAAGATTGGGGATGAGATCTGTACGACGTTGATATTGATTGAGCACTTCACTCCATGCTGCATGTGCTTTTTCTTCATTTGTTGGTATCGTATTAAATCCGCACCCACTTAAAAATGGCACTAACCATGCCAAAAGAATCACGATTGGAAATTTTTTTAATATTTTAAACATTGAAGAAGTTTGTACATTTAACATAAAGATGTCTCCACAGATATTTTATGTATTATATAGGGTTTATTTTCTTGGTGGAAAGTATTTTGAACTTTATAAACAGGCGTATTTATCAATAAATTGATATCTCTATGCGTTTTAGGTACGCTTAAGTGACTTGCTGATATTAAAATAATACTAGTAATATAGATGTCATCTTATAAAAGATCAATAATATTTATATCAATTATTATTACAGAAAATTATATTATTTTCGTAGGAGTTTTGGGTTTTGCAACGTGCAGATAACAATTGGAAAAGAGAAAAATGTAAGTATCAATCTTATGGAAAGATAGAAGGTCAGGGCAGTTCTTATTTTCCTCCTTTAGAAGTTATGTTTAATACATTGGATAAAAAAGGCTTTTTAATTATGTATGGTAGTAATTGAGAAGGAGGGTGAAAGTCCTATGATAGAAAGTGTTCAGCGGCAAAGTGAAAAGTTTGATGGATTGGCTAATGATTATGATCGTTATCGTCCTCGCTATCCCCTTACTTTATTTAAAACCATGCCCATCCTTTTAAGAACAAAAAGCATTTGTCCATTGTGGATGTGGGTGCTGGGACAGGCATCGCATTAGAGGGAATTGTTAAATTTTTAGGAAATGAGCACCAATATCATGCTATCGATGTATCGGCAGATATGATTAAGCAGGGGCGAAAAAAATTTCCTACGGTGCAGTGGTATCAGGGCCGTGCCGAAGACCTATTGCCTCAAATTGGCGAGGTTGATCTTGTCATTGCAGCGCAAGCGTTTCAGTGGATGGATCGTCCCAAGTTGCTTTGTTCTGTTTCAGATCAACTTCGAGTCAATGGTGTCATGGCGGTTATTCAAAATAATCGTGATTTCAAGCATAGCGAATTTCTAGAGGCTTATGAGACATTGTTAGAGAAAATGAGTCCGAATTATTCCCGTTATTATCGTAATTTTGATTTTTTACAGGAAATGACTGATGGCTTTGGGGTAGATCCAGAAAAGATTTTTTTTCATACGCACAATTGGACGATGATGATCCCATCTGAAGCTTTTATTGGAATGAGCCGCTCTTCAACGCAAGCGCAACGCGCTATTGCTTGCTATGGGGAAGAATATTTGCGGCAATTGGTCGCATTGATAAAGAAATATGAAGTGCAAGGCAATTTGGAGCTTTTGTATCGAAGTGAGCTCTATATGTATGCAGGATAATCCGATATCGATGATTGCTTTTGCTCTTTTAGCACATCAGAGTGGGCGGTATTCAGGAAATTAACGCCTTATTAAGGCAGACTTTGAGGGCGAAAGTTTTTTTCTTCAGCATTCACATTGACATCTTATTACCGCTGATTTTCATTGTTCACTTGATATGAGAGAGTTTAAATAGAAAATTTATGCACTGCATTATAGCATCGAAGCGCTTTCTTTACTGCAGTTTAACAACAGATTATTTTATAAAATGGAAAGAGGTAAATTGAATAGAAATGTTTGATAATTCTTTGTTTTTATGATTGCTTTTTATTATTAAATGAGAGTGTTTTTAATAAATTTTGACAAAAACAACTGAAAAAGTACAAAAAATTATCATAATCAGAAATTTGTAGTAAAAAAGGTAATGGCTTGGAAGCACCTTTAAAAAACAACTCATTTTGAAATTATCTCTAAATTCAGATTCAGTATAACAAAAAAGTAAAATATAAATATGCTATATGAAGCATTTCTATTTTTTAAAGATATAATATAAAAACAATATGTTAATTAAATTTTTTGATATAAGAAAACTTCTTTTATTTTTATTTTAAATAACGGGTTAGGCCGATTCTTATGTGGTTTTATTGAAGATGTGTTTTTCAAGGTTTAATCTGGCGCTTTAAATACAATTTTAGAAGTCGCAAATAAGCTCAATTTCTTCTCTGTTGTGATGTGTTGAATAAGTTTTTTAATTTTCTATAGAGTTTGATTTTTGCAATCATGATAGATTGTGACAGCTATCTATTTAAGGTTTTTATAAGTTTAGTAAGAATAGCTTGATAATAAATCCATTGATTTTTTCATCTTTACGCTTCATAAAAGAATAAGCCTGCACCATCCACACTTTCATCTCCCAATGTTGCGACAGCCCTTGACACGGTTCATAAGAGGAGTAGTCCTTTTTTGTACAGTTTATCCATACGCCAATTTCGCTTATGACGTGCAAGCGAATGGTTTTGATTGATTCAACATACACAGATTTGGAATGAGAGAGTCTAAAGATATTCCGCTCTCTCATTTAATATGAATCATGCTAGATTATAATTATAAATTAATGCGTTATCTATTTTTAAAATCCATGACCTTGGTTGTGTTTGTCAATATTTCATTTTCATTTATCGTCAACTATTCTACTTTTGGATAATAACTCCATTGTAAGGAATACCTTTAAGAAAGCATTCTCGCTTTAAAGAGTCGTTATAGTTTTTTTTGTTTTATAGAAGGATCAATAATGCTAAACGTTATACTTTGATAAAAAAAAGAAAGTAGATTATGACTATTATACTGAAACCGAGCGAGGTGACGCTTAGTGAGCTTGCAGCTATTTATTTTAATGGTGAAGTGAGTAAACTTCATAATGACACGCATTTAGCTATCGAGAAAGGGGCTCAGCGCATTGCTGAAATTGCTGCTGGAAGTGAGCCTGTGTACGGTATTAATACTGGTTTTGGGAAGTTGGCTTCCATTAAAATTGATGCGGACGATGTCGCTGTTTTACAGAGAAACCTTATTTTGTCCCATTGTTGTGGGGTAGGAGAGCCTTTAGCTGAAAATATTGTGCGTTTGATAATGAGCTTAAAGCTTATCTCTTTAGGAAGAGGGGCTTCAGGAGTTCGTCTAGAATTGGTAAATTTGCTGGAAAATATGCTTGCAAAGGGCGTCATTCCTGTCATCCCTGAAAAAGGGTCTGTTGGTGCTTCAGGTGATCTAGCTCCACTTGCTCACATGGCGGCTGTTATGATGGGAGAAGGAGAAGCATTTTTTCAAAATATTCGTATGAGTGGGGCGGTTGCATTAGAGAAAGCGGGATTGTCCCCTATTATTTTAGAGGCAAAGGAAGGTCTAGCTCTTATTAATGGAACTCAAACATCAACAGCCCTTGCACTTGCTGGTCTTTTTCGAGGTTATCGGGCATTGTGTGGTGGATTGTTGGCAGGGGCTTTGACGACAGATGCTATCATGGGATCAACGGCGCCATTTCATCCTGATATCCATATTTTACGAGGACATTATGGGCAGATTGCTGTATCGAAAACATTAGAAAAGCTTGTAGAGGATTCAGAAATTCGTGCAGCACATTTACGGGGGGATGAGCGTGTACAAGATCCTTATTGTATACGTTGCCAGCCACAGGTCATGGGGGCATGTTTTGATATTTTGCTGGCAGCAGCAAAAACACTGATTATTGAAGCAAATGCTGTTACAGATAATCCATTGATTTTAAGGAATGGTGAAGTTGTATCAGGTGGGAATTTTCATGCTGAACCTGTAGCGTTTGCTGCTGATCAGATTGCTCTTGCTTTATGTGAAATAGGATCTATTTCTCAACGGCGTATTGCTCTTATGGTTGATCCAGCAGTTTCTTATGGACTTCCAGCTTTTTTAGCGCATAATGCGGGTCTTAATTCAGGTTTTATGATTGCTGAAGTAACAGCGGCAGCTTTAATGTCTGAAAATAAGCAAATGGCCCATCCTGCTTCCGTTGATTCAACCCCAACTTCTGCCAATCAAGAAGATCATGTTTCAATGGCTTGCCATGGAGCGCGTCGGTTATTGGTAATGAGCGAAAATCTTTTTACACTTATTGGCATTGAAACGCTTGTTGCAGCACAAGGAATTGAATATCGTGCACCTTTAAAAACAAGTACTTTTTTGCAATCCGTTATGGAATGTCTACGAAAAAATGTTGCTTCTCTTAAGGAAGATCGCTATCTGGCTCCAGATCTTCATCAAGCACATATACTTGTGCGTGAAGGGCACTTATTATCTGTTTTACCAGAAACAATTTTTCCTTCATTAAGTTTTCAATAGTATTTGTTTGAAGGTCAATGCTGAAGGGCGGATATTGAATTTTAAAACTTTCTCATATGAAAATATAGAGGAGCGATACAATATTTGAATTATTTAATAAATCATATATTTATTACTGTATATATCTGATTTTTGTAGTTAACTAGATATTATGTTATTTTATAGAAACTATAAACTTAAAGCACCTATATTTTCTGATTTATATCAGAAATTTTAATATAAGTTAAATAATATCCACGAATTATATATTCGTGATATTATATTTCTATAAATATAAATATAAATTATAATATATGTATTGTATCGAGTAAAAATAAAAGTTTTATTTTATATTATTCTTATTTGTTAATACTTTATGAATTTTATAGTTTATTTTTGATATTTAAAATAAAAAAGGAGAAAGGAATGTTTAAAAGTGCTAAATTATGTGTTTCAATAACAGTTCTTTTTTTCTCTCAAATTCTTGAGATTCATGCAAATTTTAGGAGAGGTAGCTTTCCAGAGGAAGTTTTCATTATGATAGTGGCCCAAGAGAAAGAGCCTCTTATTTCAGCGAAAAACAAAGATTTTATTGCTATATCAGGGCAAATTCCCAGAGGTAAGGAGAACGCTATCATCGGACCAACAATCAAAGATGCTCTTTTTACCGTATATTTTTTTTTCATTGGAAAGCTTGTCGTTAAGGCAGCTGGAGTCCTTAAAAGATGGGTTGTAGATACACTTTCTCATACTTTTGAAAACTTGCGAGATTCGTATTATCATTAATTGAGCTATTCAATTGGCGTAAAAAGTTTTTTTATAAGCTCAAAGAGAGTTGGCTTAAAGTAACAAAAAATTAATTGTATGCATAGTTAATGTGTTTGTTATGAATTTTTAGGCTTCTATTTCAGTGCACTGAAATAGAAGCCTAAAAGTTTAGATTACATTAAGGTTAATTTTCTCTGTAAAAAACTAGAGAATACGAAATGAATTAAATGACAATTATGAAAAAATTCATTATCACTTTATTTGAATAAAATAATACGAAATTGTAGGCTATAAAAGCTGAATAATTCGCAATAAAAGTATTTTTTCATTGTTTAGAGCAAAGTGTTGGACTGGCTGGTCTTCGATGTTTTTTGAAATATATTTGTGAAAGAAACATGAGGCTTTATTTCTCATAGAGCTGTTATCGTGGTGTGGATTGTCAGCATTTCAAAAAGTAAGGAAAGAAATGGCAATAAATGAACTGAAAAGAGGGATGAGTAAGCGCCAAGTTATTTTTTTAGCTCTTGGTTCTGCTATTGGAACAGGTCTTTTTTATGGGTCTGCACAGGCAATTAAGCTTGCGGGTCCCAGTGTTTTGATTGCCTATTGTATTGCTGGTTTAGCTATTTTTATGGTTATGCGGGCTCTAGGAGAGATGATACTTCATAATCCATTGCCTGGTTCTTTTGCTCGTTATGCGGCAAATTATATATCACCATTAGCAGGTTTTTTAACGGGATGGACATATGTATTTGAGATGATTCTTGTTGGTTTGGCTGATATTACAGCTTTTGCGACTTATATGGGGTTTTGGTATCCTGATGTTGCTCCTTGGGTATGGGCACTGAGTATTACATTAATCATCACAGGTATTAATTTAGCGGCTGTAGAAGTCTATGGTGAACTAGAGTTTTGGCTATCTTCTATTAAAGTTATCGCTATCATTGCGATGATTATTTTAGGAATAGCAATTATTTTTTGGGGGTGGGGTGAAGGTGCAGATTTTTCTACCGTTACTGTTCATAATTTATGGAAAAATGGTGGACTTTTTCCCAATGGTTGGTTTGGTTTTTTAGCTTGCTTTAGTGTTGTTGTTTTTGCTTTTGGTGGCATAGAAATCATTGGCATGGCAGTTATGGAAGTTCAAAACCCTCATCAAACGATTTCAAAGGCAATTAATTCTACTCCAGTTCGTATTTTGCTTTTTTACGTCATGACGTTAGCTATTTTAATGTCTCTTTATCCTTGGAATGAGATTGGTCTCATGGATAGCCCTTTTGTATCCATTTTTGAAAATCTTGGGATTTCATATGCAGCAAATATTTTAAATATTGTTGTTGTTACAGCGGCTATTTCAGCAATGAATAGTGGAATGTATGGTGCTTGTCGTATGATCCATGGTTTATCGCAGGAAGGTTATGCTTTAAAAAAGTTTCAATATTTATCAAAAAACGGTATACCAGTTTTTGTTATTTTGATGATCTTCGGTATTTTTCTTCTTGGTGCTGTCCTTAATTATTTTTATCATGAAAAGCTTTTTTTTCTTATTGCTGTAATGGCAACATTTGCGACAGTTTTTGTTTGGATGATGATTCTACTTTCACAATTTTCTATGCGAATTAAGATGCCTAAAGAAGCACAGAATGGTTTAAAATTTCCCATTCCATTTTGGCCAATAGGGTCGATTTTTTCTATTTTATTTATGGTTTTTATTTTTATTCTCTTATGGTATTTTGATGAGACACGACCAGTTTTAATTATAGGTGTTATTTGGATTGCTTGGCTTGTTATTTGTTTCTATGCACTTAAACTTTATAATTTTAAGCAAAAGAAGCTGAATAAAATGTGAATAGAGAAAAAACTCAAAACAAATAGCTGATGTCATCAGGAGAACAGGTGTTTGATTGTTTTCTCTAAAGGTTAGAACAATCTAGATTGAAAAAATCTGCTCGTTATTATTTTGCTTTGGAAGTTTTTGTGAACCATTGTTTACGGTAACGACAAAATCATATAAATATTAGGCGTTTTTTTGATGGTGAGCTGTGCCATCAATATAAGTCTTTCAGGTTAAAATGCCTAACAGTGCAAATAGATTTTACCAGATACATGATTATAGGCAGATATCTTTTTCTAAACGTATTAATGAAGTTCTGTTTCACGAAAGAAGTTATTGTAAGAATTGTTTTTTAGCTCTTTAAAAAATTGGTTGTTTAAATTTTATTGTTTAGAAAATTAATATTGCTTTTAGAAGCGAAGATAAAGTTCTTTATGTATTTTTTCTCAAAGAGGATTGGCGTTGGTAGAAAATAGTGGATAACAAAGTTACATGAGGCATTGTATCATTGTTTTTACAAAAACTTTAATAAACAGCAGCAAGGTATTACAATAAAATTTCATAGAAGAGTAAATTAAAGAGAACAATGAACGTGTGACAGTTTTACGATTCTTATTGCTCTCACAAGAGGAAGGATCAAACTTATTTTTTAATATTGATACAAGAGTAATTTTTATCACAAGTGGAGGCGGACAAAATGCACTCCGCAACTGTATTTCGGTGCAAAATTATTCGATATTACCATAAAAGGCGCTCAAGAACACTACAACCAGCAAAAAAATCATCGGAAAGTGGCTTTTTACACGAGAAATCTTCCAATAGCTCTGAACACACACAACAACAATTCTCTCTATCCTTGAGGCAACAGGCAATGTTGATATGGATGTACAATGAGATGCTACGATTATTGCTTCTCATCTGATTTCTGGTCAAGATATCAATGTAATGGGGGAAAGTATGACGATTGTTGGCATGACAGACCATCATAGCAGCCATTCACAGACGCATGAAACAGGTTTTGATGGGAATAAATTTGACTTTGTAAGCAGAATTATTGGCGGTAATGGCTATACCTACGAAACGATACCTTGCTGGCAGTAACGTTTGGATAGAATGGTAGAGAGTGGCTACAAATCCCATAAATCCCCATACCTGTCTTGGAGATGCGGGTCCAAAATGCCAAAAATTTTATGGCACATCTCATTTAGAACAAAAGCCTTGAATTAGATCATGGAGTAAAAAATGAAACACATCGTAAAATTATTAAGTGCTGTAACTTTGTTAAGTATAGCTGGATGTCAGTTTAATAAGCCTCCTTCAGGATATTTGACTGCTTGGGAAAAACCAGGAGCAGATTTTACAGAGATAGGAAAAGGCTTGTTAGAATGTGGTATGCCAACTCCTTATGATGTCGATCCAGAAAACAGAAAGCAGAGCATCAATGCAAAAGCAACAACTTATGCTTGCATGCTTCAATCAGGTTTCCGCTATAAAGATGAAGAGGTAGCAAGAGCGGGTGGACCATGTTATACTTTTAGAGCCGAAAACTTGCCGATTTGTCGTTCAGGCGCAGTCATCCCGAGGCGCAGTGTCAAGAAGCGCTTGAACAGCCCTTTTTGTAAAAAATATAAAAATGCACCTGAATGCAAACCTTAAGTCTTGCTGTTTGTGACGATCACAATCCCTACCTTCATGTTTCTCATACCCGTACGCGGGGGACTTAATTCAGCATGTCAATGCTATTTATTTATGGGTACCACAACTGTTGGCGCAATAATATGAAATATCTATTTTGGTTATAATCAAAATATTGATAATAATTATAAGCATATCGTTGATAGATAGATGATTTTAGTAATAATTTTACCGTATTTTTGATATAATAATTATGGCATAATCTTCGGAAAGATAAAAATAATATAGATTGATAATGTTCATCATTGTTTTGGAAATAAAAAACAGCATGTAAAATAATTTATAGATTGTTTCGTAATATCAAAATTACTCAAGGATAGGAAAATGAAGCAGATTTTAAAATTATTAAGCGGGATAACCTTATTTGTTATGGCTGGATGCTACCCTGAGCAGCCTTCTCGAACAGCTGTAGATGCATGGGAAAAATCAGGTGCTGATCAGCTTGAGATCAAAAAAGCTCTGTTAGAATGTGGAATACAGCATCTTGATGGTCGTCTTGATACAGAAACAAGTACTGATGAGAAATTCAATGCTGAGGAGTCTGTGAATGCATGTATGATCCAAGCAGGTTTCCAAGATAAATTGGGAAGAATGAAGTGGTGTGAGAAATATAAAAATCTTCCAATTTGTCAGCCTGATGCAGTTATTCCTCAGCGAAGTGTAGAGAGGCGTTTGAATAGTCCTCATTGTGAAGAGCATAAAGAACAACCTGAATGTCAACCTTAAGTATTGAGGCTGCTGTAATCAAAAATCCTTCCATTCTTGTTTTTGCATGGGGGGTGGGATTGTTTCTTCAATATCTATATGCTAACAAAAGTCATCTTGCGTGTGAGAAAATATTAGAAGACTTATCAGTCTTTCTATCGTAAATATTGACGGAGGGGGAAATGAAAAAAACATTGAAATTATTGATTGCTATAATTTTATTAAGCTCTGCTGGGTGTATTAGCAAACCTCCCCCATCGACGTTAGAATTATGGGAAAAGTCTGGTGTCAGTAAGTCTATGGTCCAACAAGCACTGTCAAAATGTGGTTGGAAACCAATCTACGCTTCTTCTAAAAATATGGATTCGCGTGCAAGTGATTTTGCAGCAGTTTATGAGTGCATGACTAAAGCAGGTTATCGGTACAAATTACAAGATTCAAAGGGAATCTATTTTTCATCAACGCCGCGAAGTGATTCATTTTTAGTCAATTTAATGGTAGCAGGGTATCAGCAGGTTATGGACAATGATACTTTTGGTGTAACCAATTCGACACAACAAGAGCGAGATTCGATGTTACGTTTTGAAAATGATAAAAAGCGCCAGAAAATAAAAAAAGCTTTGCACAAGTGATCATCAACAGTAGAACGTTAATTTTTAAAGCAATAATTAAATAAAAATATTAAACGGGAGAAGAGAGAAATATAGCTCTTTTGTCTCTAATGTAGTTATATTCATCAGCTACGAGATTGGCAATAGTGTTGTTGTCAGATGATGCTAGCGGAGGATAGTGAGTTGTTGTTTAGAGAAATTTATTCAATATAAAGAATGGCAAATAATAGCTTTGCTAAAATATCTTCTTTAACGATAATAAACAGATAGCTTTCATAGAGCTAATTTTGATGAAATTTTATTTTGGTGTTTTTTAAGTTCAGAATGGTGAGTGTTTTACTGTATTTTAGATTTTATCAAAAGATCTAAAATATTACATTTATTAATTCAAATCATTGATGATAGGGTATTAGGAGAAGTTTTTTATTTATTCAAATTTCTTTGTTAGATATCTAGCATTTTTAATATAGAAATTGTGTACATTAGCTTATACATTAGTGTGCAATTTCTTGTTTTTTTGTTGTAGTTGAAGAGATGATGCGGTTATAGATTTCGTATACTGTATCTTTTTGTTCTGTGTTTTATTAAAACGTTTTAATCGTTTAATCTTAGAAGTCATTCTCATTTTGTTGTATTTTTATTTTTTGGTGGTGAGATAAATTGAATATTATATCTCTTCAAAATTCGCATTTTTTACGTTTTTTTAAGATTGGTTTTTTGGCCTTTTGTAATTACAGTTTCCAGCGGTTTTTGAGATGCATTCTTTAAAGGGATTTTCATCCTAAATGGTATTTTTAAACTTTTTGTTCTTTCTTTACATAAAACACAAAACATATTATTGAATGCTATGATTTTATCATAAAAAAAATAAAATAATTTTGTTTGTTTTATTCTTGTTGTGTTTAATTTGTGGTTTATTTTTTTGCCAGCATTTTTTGTTTTTGTTGAAAAAAGAAAGTTTTGAAAAACAATGATAATCAAGGTATCTAACAATCACTTGTATTCGTGCGTTTTTACAGCAGCTATTTTTTCTTTTTTGTTAAATATAAATATTGAGGCACATTCTCATTCATATACATCACTGTCATGTGACAAAAACAAATTACCTTATGAATGCAGTGATGGTTCAAAGCATACAATTAGTGATAAAGTATATAAATTCACGGCGCCTGTTAAAGAAAAGAATGGGGAGGATCGTTCTCTCATGTTACCTGCTGCTATAGTAGTGCAGGAGCCAAATACAGTTATTCAGGCAACGCGTGTAGAGGTTGAAGGGACTGCGAGTATAGAAGATATTTATGGTGTTTTTGTATCACGAGGGGGAAAAATTGTTTTGAGCGATTCAGCTTTAAAAAATGTATCAATAGGTCTTAAAGCTGATAGTGGAATGATTGAGGTTAATCGTGGAACAATTGAGGCTTCTCAGATTGCTGTTTATGCAGAGAAGCGAGGAGCATCTGTTACGTTAACGAATACAAAAATTAAAGTGGAAGGTTTGGGTATCGGTCAAGAGAGTGCTCTTTTCGTTAGTGCTGATGCGGGTATTCAGATGAAAAGTGGATTTATTGATGTGAATGATGCTGCTGCGCTTTATGTGGGGAGAGGGGGGAGTGCGACTTTAGATGGTGTTACCATTGCTTCAAAATATCAAAAAACAGAAGACAAAGAAAATACAAATGAAAAAAGTACACATACAGTTTTCAATGTAAAACATCAGGGTTCTGTTTATGTAAAAAATACGAATATTATTTCTACGGATGTTCATGTTTTAACAGTTGGACAAGATTCTAACACGCCATCCAATAACGGCAGGGAAGGAAATATTTTAATTTCGCGGGTTAATATTGAAGATTCAACAATTAAAGCAATAGGTAACAAACATGGTATGTATTTTGAGAGGGATGAGGAAAATGATGCATATGAACAGGGGCTTGTCTTTTTGAAAAGGACGATTTTTGAGGTTCCAGATGGGACAGCTGTTCATAGTCATAACAGTCGTATTTATATTGGAGTAACAGAAGGTACAAAAATTTTTGGTGACTTATTATTAACAGCTGAAAAGGGGGGAAGTGTAGCGGTTTTGGCTAATTCTTCTTCATTGATAGGAGGGACTCGTGTTGCCGATGATTCTATTGCTGAGCTTTATTTAACAGGGGGATCAAAATGGTTTTTGACAAAAAGAAGAGAGATCGATTTGCAAGTTGCAAACCGTACAAGTTCGTCTATTTCATTTGTGAAAGTTTCTGATAGTTTTATTGCTTTTGAGACTCCAATGTTTCAGGAGTATCAGACACTTCATATTGGGAAGGGAGAAAAAGAAGTTTATAGTGCACAAGATAGGGCAGATATTTATCTCAATACACATCTCAGTAGTGATGGTTTGCTCGATAATAAAAAAACTGATCGGCTTTTGATACATGGTGATGTTTCTGGAAAAACGACAGTTTATGTGCAATTTGTTTCAGGAAATCAGGGTGAGATAGCAACCGGTGAAAATGCTCATAGTATTTCACTTATTCAGGTTTCTGGAAAAGCGGCAGAGGATTCTTTTCAGTTAAATCGTGCTTATATCGCATTAGAGGGTTTGCCTTACCAGTATTATCTTCATGCTTATGGTCCAGCTTCTGCTCTTGGAAATGCACAAACTTCTCAAAGATTGGTTGAAGGAAATGGAGATTTTTGGGATTTCCGCCTTGAAAGTAAATATATTCAGCCTGCTTTAGAGGTGTCTGCTATTCCCCTTTCTGAGTTAAAGGTCAGAGAGGTTGTTCCACAAGTTCCGACCTATCTTTTGTTACCAAATGCTTTGTTTCATGTTGGGCTCATGGATATGAGTCATCAACAAAAGCAGTTGCAAGTTAGGCGGTCTATTCCTCGTAAATTATTAAAAGTTGAAGGGAACTTTGCTTTATCTGTCCACGGTTATGGTGGGAGTTATCGTTATGTCTCAGATCTTTCTACACTTAAATATGGGTACGATGGTCATGTTGATTATAACGCTATAAAAACAGATATTTTGCTCAAAACAATAGAGCGTGCATATAGTACGACATCTTTTGGGATTATGGGAACCTATGGAAAGCTTTCCTTACAACCTCATAACGTGGAACAAAGTCAAAAGAGTACATTTAATAAATGGTCATTTACGGCATATGGTAGTGTGGAACACAAAACTGGTTTTTATATAGATAGTTTTTTATCTTATGGTTTGTTTAAAGGGGATGTGCGTAGCCATGTTTGGGGTAAGACGGCGACATTAAAAGCAAATCCTTTGAACGTTTCGTTTTCTGCTGGTAAAACGTTTATAACAGGATATAAAGATCTTATTTTTGATCCGCAACTTCAGCTTATTTATCAACATTTTCAATTTGATAAGTTTCGTGATATTGATGGATTTGATGTTGATATGAAAAAAATGAGTCAATGGTTTGTGCGTGTTGGTGGGCGTTTAAGTAAAACATTTACAGCCTCTGATAAGGATCGTATCACTTCTTTTTATGGAAATATTCATCTTGCTCATTGTTTTGGTAAAGAACAATTTGTTCATTTTAAAGATGTTTTTCAGTTGAGTGCTTTCGGTTCTTCCTTAGAAACAGGTTTGGGTGTCAATTCACAGTTTTCTTCTAAAGTTACACTTCACAGTGATCTTAGCTATCAGCATAGGTTAACCAAGGCTGGTTTTTCTGGAGTTCATTTTTCTGGTGGTTTGCGCTATCATTTTTAATAAATCTTTAAAAAAACAATAAATGTGATTTTCGAAGTCTTGTTCTACTACCGGAATTAAAACCATTGTTTGTGCAGAATTTTTTAATAATGGTACCATGTGCTTTAATAAATATGAAAATATCGTGTTGATTTATTTTTATCTACTATAGCATTTTTCAAATGCTTTAAAAAATTTGTCCATCTGATAAACAGATTTAAAATGAGAAAATCCTACGATATCGGCGTTCTTATTCAATATGAATAAAGATAAATTATCATTATAAATCAGTATTTTGCCATATGATGCTTAAGGTATCATCGAGCCATTTATGGTAATTGCGTGCTTCTTCGTTTGAGTTATGAACAGAGAAAATAAAACCAGGATATCCACCAAATGCTGGTGGAGGTGGTGAAAGATGATTGGTTTCAAAGAAAATGATAGTTCTGGCGGTTTGAGGATGCTGTGCAACCTTATCGAGACCTAAAAATCCAGAAAACCGTCCATGACCACGAAGAGGAATAATATAATTTGCCGCCACTTTTTCAGCTGGAAGTATATCGGGAAGGTCTAAGTTTTTTTCAGCTAAAGCGGTATTCATACATAGTTTTGCAAATGAAATTCCTGTACTTTGCTCAACAATAAAATGGGAGACACCTGATCCACCTATACGAGCGCCAATCTCAATGATATAAGGTAAATTATGAGCATCTAGGCGTAGCTCTACATGGGCAGCACCTATATTTATACCAAGAGCTTTAACTCCAGAGCATGCAGCCTCACATAAAGCAATAATTAAAGGATCATCTATATCACATCGTTGACGATAAATTGTTTCTTCAAACCATGGTCCCTCAGGCTGTCCCTTGTCTCCAATGGCCAGAACGTGTACACCTGCTGTATCAACAAAGCATTCTACGACAAACTCTTTTCCTGGCAAATACTGTTCTACTACTAAACCTACAGGTTTACTTTTATCATTAAAACGTGCCATGTCTTTATGCTGAACATTCCATACGGCTTTAATGAGATCAGGAAGTTCGGCGGAATTTTTAGCTAACATTACGCCTGTACTTGCCCATCCAGAGACGGGTTTAATAACGAGTGGATAATCCAAGGCTTGTGTTTGTGATAGGTCTTCTGGATAATCTATATAAAAGAATCCTGGTGTTCTTAAGCCTGCTTTAGCGAAAGCTTGACGCATGAGATATTTATTTCTGGTTAATGCTGCTACTTCTGGTTCAATACTTGGAGTATTGATTTTTTTTGCAGCCAAAGCTGTCCATAGGATGGCTTCTTCGCGAAGGGTCATAACCCCAGAAATATTGCGTTCTTTTGCTTCCGTTGCAAAAGTGTCTAGAGCTGCCTCTGGGTTATCAAAAACAGGAAGTTGCCAAGTTGAAGTTACTGCTGCGGGGTGTTGAGAGGGAACGCTTTCAGCGGTATCATAGATCATTACTAATTCGATATTAGCTGCTTGTGCTGCTTCAAATATAAATGGTAATTTTGCATTGCGCTGGCAAACTAACGCGAGTTTTTTCATTTTGTTTCCTCATTAAATTTGGAGTTTTGAGAATGGCGTTTATGTTGCCATGTAGATACCTTTGATGCATCTATAAATAAGAGTGTCATCCCTATAACAACTACAATCATAGCAATTATTTTGATCATATTGAGAGAAGGGCTCGAGCCGATTATCCATTCACATGCAATCACTGCAAAAGGGGATAATACGCCGATAGTGTTGGCGTATAATACGCCTCCTTCGGCTAAAACTTTTTGATATAATACGTAAACTGGTGCCGAGCAAACAGTTCCTAAAATCAATATTTTCAATATATCTTCTAACTTAAGATAGAAGAGTGGGGCAGGATCAAAAATAAATAATGGCATAAATGATGCTGCAGAAATTGTCGTGATCCAAGCCAGTGAGGTGAGCAAAGGTAGATTTTTAAGATAACGTTTAGACAATAAGCCATAAGCAGAATAAGAAAGTGCTGCTGTTAAGGCAAGCACTACTCCTATCAGGTTATAATATCCACCTTCTCCACTATTTATATTGAATACTACAGCTGCTACACTGACAATTATCACTCCACTAAGCTTCAGCCATGAGAATTTAAGGACATTTGTCAATGCACCTAATATATAAGTAATTCCTGGAATAGTAGCGAGCACCATGGTTAAATCACTGGCTTTGAGCGATTTTAATGCACCAAAGCTGCATACAAAATACAGCGAAAATCCTAACACTGAGAGAATTAAAAAAGAAGGTATCATGGAAAGCAATGGTAGGGATCTGAAAACAGCTTTCTCACGAAATATTGCAATCAGCCATAAGGTGGCAGCGGTGGCAAACAACCTAAGTCCAACCGCATGCATGACGGGTATATTGCTAACCAAATTCTTAGATAATAACCAACTTATGGAAAACAATGCTAGAATGGCAAAAGTAAATAATAATAATCGTCCTTTTATAAAACTCAATGATTTAATCCTCTAATCACTCGCTGTGCATAAGATGATGTTGAAAAATTAAATCGTGACTGTGAAGTTTGCGGCTTACCAAGATTATTTTGGATATAATCTTTAGCTCCTGCCAAATAAGCGTCATCATCTAATGCTTCAAGTGCTTCTATATCTGCTATCATCAATATTATTACTTTTTCAAGACGCTCCAAATCAAATTGAAGATAACCTTGATTTGTTTCAATCAATGCTTTGTTCCGCATCAATATTTCAAAAAGCAAGATCCCTGTACCAGCATCGAATGTCATATGCTGATCAGAATCTTTTGGATAACGAAATATGCGTTCTAATAGGATAAATTCAGTTATTTCTTTCCAAAATTTTGGATGATTTTGTAGCATAATACGCACTGTAATTAAATCAACTTTAGTTTCTTCTAGAAGACCTGTAAACCAATTTAATTTTATATACAGATTTTTATCCAATGGCCGCGGTCCGGTATGATGTGCATAGTCATGATAATAGCCCCACAAACAGCGAGCATCGTAAATGTCTTCTTTAGATAAGTTACGACTATGCAATTGACCGAACAGGAATTTACTATCTCGACCGAGTAAACGTTCAGCTTCCACAATTGTTTGCTTGTTGTAAATATCAAAGAATTTACTGAAAAAAAACAAAGCAAATGCTTGCTTATCAATTTTTTGAGCAGCTGCTACAGATTCTGGGAATAGAACAATGCAATTGCCTTCTAAAAAACCTCTTGATGCTATTCCCATTTTTATACATTGAAATGGTGATACATAATTATTTGTATATTTTGAGGCGTCAGCAAGATAGGCCGTTTCATGACGATATCCTGTAACTAATTCCAGCCGGAATCCTTCTGGATCAGGTCCATTTGTTGCACGCATTGGAGCCAAGAAAACAAGGGCGCATCTGGTAATGGGGCTTTGAAAGCAGCCAAAGTGTTATCAAATTTAGGAGGGGTCGTTAAACCGCTGATCATCCACTGAAGAAGATCATCAGAAATGATCGCTAAAAGTTTTGGAGATAATCCATCAAGAATATTAGCATGGTGGTTCAGCAGAGTGATCAATTTATTAATCATATTACTATCTGCTGAAGTTGGTTCCTTAATGCTCCCATTTCGTTCTTGGCGCATACGGAATTTGTCAACTAAGTTAACAATGGAAAGAAGCGCTTCAGATTTTTTCATGATGAGTTGACTTTAGTGAGTGGAGCAAAAAGTCCATTGGCACTTGTCCAAAATTTTCGACAATACTCAGCCTATAGCGATTTGCCGCAACCGATGTTGTGATACAAGCATCGGCTTTTTCAGCCTTACAAAGAACGGCTGCATCAGCATTGCTGTTGGCAAATACTTTGTCATATTGATGAGCTATCAGAGCTTGCGGGGCAGGATGAGGCGCTACGGTTTTAATTTCATCAATGTTATTGCGTTTAGCTAAAACCATAGAGTGAGTAGGCATGATAAAGCTGTCAAATAATTGCATATCACCTAAACGGTGAGTGTATGCAAATCAGGGTAAGCAGCACAACTTAAGAGATAAGCATCTTTTTTTTGAGCAAGTTCATTAAATGCTTCTTCAAGAGTTGCGTATAAGATAATACGGGATCTCGAGTCAGTGGACAAAATATTTTTATTGTGATTGTCAAGCCACCACTGTGTTGCTGCTGCACAGTTAGTATCTGCAGGGCCAAGTGTATAGATAAAAGCATTATTTTCAGATTACATAATCTCTATTCTTTTAATTATGCGACTAAATTTAAATTAGTGTGATATGATAGAGTATATCAAGAACAATGCGTTAAGTAATTTAGTGCTTTATAAAATAATGTATATATGAAAGAAAATTTACAATTATAATTTTGTCTGTTCATTATTCTATCATGCCGTAAAACATCGTTGTTTAGGGGAGTGATTGAGCAGGAAAGTTCTATGCAGGGTATTTATTGGATATGTTAGAGAATTATTGGAATGGTTAAACAAAGGTAAATGATACGTAAACCGCACTGCTCTATCATTTTTTGGATGAGCAGCGTTTTTGAATCTGTTCATATTGATAATACTATTATAGGTGAATAATAAGCAAATTGGTAAGGCGTGAACATCTTTGCCATAAAACTCAATATATTTAACTTCTTAATTAAGATAATACTTTTAGAAATTGTTTTACTATTATGATTGTATTAAATATATAAAAGGCAATCATCATTGTCTTGTTTGTAAAAGAAACATGAAATATAACTCTTAAATCAGATTGAGATTGGTAAGATTTTTTTCTTCTTTGGAATCGTTAAGAAGGTCAGATTAAACCTTATTCAAGCTATAGAACCTAAAGAAACAGTCGTTTTTTTTTGAAAAGATCAGAGGTAAACAAATATGCGTGAGATTTTGGATCATGTTGATATGCCATTGAATAAGAAGAGTTCTGTTCAAAAGGTTCAAAATCTTTCATTCCAATCACACCCAAAACGGTTTTATAAGCAAGTGAAGATCGCTTGTGAGGAGGGCGGCTTTACGATTTTGTTGGATGAACGTCCTGTAAAAACGCCCGCAAGGCGTCATTTTCATGTGCCAACAGAAGTGTTTGCTGAATATGTTGCTCAGGAATTTGAGAACCAAAAGCACGTTGTTGATCCTGCAAAAATGCCGATGACGCGTTTGGTTAATACTGTTATTGATGGTATCGCTGATGATATGCAGGCGGTTTTTGAAGATTTATTGCGTTTCGTTGCATGTGATATGATCTTTTATCGTGCACAAACACCTAAAGAGTTGGTGCAAAAACAATCTGAACAATGGGATCCTTTATTAGATTGGGCTGAAAAAAAACTAGGTGCAAGGTTTTATTTGACAGAAGGGCTGATGCATGTGGAACAATCACCAGAAGCACTTCAAGCAGTCAGTAATTATTTACGTAGAGTTGAGTCTGCTTATATGCTTGCTGCACTTCATATGATGACAACATTAACGGGATCTGCTCTCATTGCTCTTGCTGTTGCAGCGGGAAACATTGATGCTGATCATGCTTGGTCTATTGCCCATTTAGATGAAGATTGGATGATGGAGCAATGGGGAACGGATAAAGAAACAATAGCACGCCGTTCTCATAAAAAAGTTGAATTTAATGCTGCTGCTACAATTGTTACAACTTGTTTATAGGGGAAAATCTTTTATTTACGTGCATTCTTTTCGCTCAGAGTATTTTTGTGACTTTTTGAGGATTGGTTTTTACTTTATCAAGTCCAGGAAATAGTTCATTGGTTATGGTTAAGAGCGCTTCGTCATTACCACGGATAAAATACCATTGGTTATCGTGAAGTAGGGCAATAATTTCAGTTTGAATAGAGCATTTTTTTCCAGCATTTGTTGTGGTTACAAGCTCCACGGGTATAACAAAATAAGGGGTACCATTATCAAGGGTACCTTCACGTTTTTGTTTTTGATCAATGTTGATCGTTTCAATCTTGTAACTTTCTGCCAACCGTTCTATTTGGCTTTTCATGATTTGTAGAAATTGCGATTGATTAAGATTTTTTTTGGCGGTTAAGCGGTTGATGACTTGGGGAGGAATAGCATTTAAGATGGCATTTGCATCGGCATTTTTAAGTGCTTTACTATAAGCAGATGTTGCTTTTTCAAGAGTTGTAAGTTTTTGGTTGGTTATTGTATGTGCTTTAGTTGTTGATGTGATAAAGACAATGCATAAAAGAACGGAAACGAGAAAACAAATTCGCGGCATTAGAAACCTTTGTTAATTCATTTGAAGAGATTCAACACATTATAAAGGAAAAGCGGGCGAGCAAAAAGCCTCTTGCGCTTTTGCATGAGAAGAATATCCACAAAAATGGAGGCTTTTGCCTCCATTTTAAAAATCAAAAGAATACGTATTAATTGTTTAAACAGAATAGTACATATCAAATTCAACAGGATGGGGTGTTGTTTCGTAACGCAAGACTTCTTGCATCTTTACTTGAATGAAGGAATTAATCTGATCATCATCAAAAACGTCGCCAGCTTTAAGAAAGCCACGATCTTTGTCAAGTGCTTCAAGCGCTTCACGCAGGCTTCCTGAAACAGTAGGGATTTCTTTAAGTTCCTTTAAGGGAAGATCATAAAGATCTTTATCCATAGCATGTCCGGGATGAATTTTGTTTTTGATACCGTCAAGACCAGCCATTAAAAGGGCTGCAAATGCCAAATAGGGATTTGCTGTTGGGTCTGGAAAACGAACTTCTACGCGTTTTGAATTTGGTGAGGAGCTCATTGGAATACGGCAAGATGCAGAACGATTACGTGCTGAATAGGCAAGAAGAACAGGAGCTTCATAACCAGGAACCAAACGTTTATAGGAGTTTGTAGATGGGTTGGTAAAAGCATTTATTGCTTTTGCGTGCTTAATAACACCACCGATAAAAAACAGACAGGTTTCTGATAGTCCAGCATATTCATTTCCTGCAAAAATGGGTTTGCCATCTTTCCAAATGGAAATGTGGACATGCATTCCAGAGCCGTTATCACCAAAAACTGGTTTTGGCATGAAGGTTGCTGTTTTCCCATAACTGTTTGCTATTTGATGTACAACATATTTAAAAATTTGCATCTTGTCAGCCTCGCGAACAAGTGTATCAAAACGAATACCCAATTCATGTTGGCCCGCTGCTACTTCGTGATGGTGTTTTTCGACCTGTACACCCATATCTTTGAGTGCTGTGAGCATTTCAGAACGCATATCTTGGCAGGAATCAATCGGCGGAACAGGAAGGTAGCCTCCCTTTATTCGTGGGCGATGCCCTAGATTTCCTGTTTCATATTCCGTATCATCATTAGAGGGAAGTTCACTTGAATCGAGTTTAAACCCTGTGTTGTAAGGGTCCGTTTTATAGCGCACATCATCAAAGATAAAAAACTCTGCTTCTGGACCCACATTGATTGTATCTCCAATGTTTAAAGATTTCATATACACCTCAGCCCTTTTGGCGATAGAACGAGGATCTCTACGATAAAACTCACCAGAGACAGGATCAAGTACATCACAAAATATGACCAAAGTAGATTGAGCAAAAAAAGGATCAATATGTGCTGTTGCTGGATCTGGCATTAAAACCATGTCAGATTCATTAATTGTTTTCCAACCAGCAATTGAAGAACCATCAAACATGACACCATCACTAAAAGTATCCTCGCTGATCTCTGCGATATCCATTGTAATGTGATGCAATTTTCCTCGTGGATCAGTAAAACGTAAATCAACAAAACGGATTTCGTTGTCTGTAATCTGTTTGATAATATCTGATGCGGTTGTCATATTCAATTTCCTTAATATGGCGTTGAGGTGGATAAAAAAGTGAATTTTCCTGTTATTTATTAAAGGGCATCGATACCGGTTTCGTCTGTGCCTATACGAATTGCATCATCAATGGAAAAGACAAATATCTTTCCATCCCCTATATGTTTGGTTTGAGCTGCTTTACGTATTGCATCAACAGTTTGTTCCAGTTTTTCATCGGACACAACAATTTCAATCTTTACTTTAGGTAGAAAGTCAACAACATATTTCGTACCACGATAAAGTTCTGTATGTTCCCTTTGACGACCAAAACCTTTCGCTTCTGTTACTGTAATACCATGTAACCCAATTTTTTGAAGCGCTTCTTTCACTTCATCAAGTTTGAAAGGTTTTATAATGGCTTCAATTTTTTTCATGCTGAAATTATCTCCAACGTTATTTTGTCTTTTTAGACTGCATCACATTATATTGACAACTGTAAGATGTCCAACAGATACTTTGTGCACAAAAAGTCGAAAATAATGACACTCTATGCTCTGTTAGGAGAGTTTCTTTTGTAGAATACAGCCAAATACTGTTTTTTGGGAAAAAAACTTACAATTCTTATACAGAATTCAAATAATATAATAAAAGAGTTTTGTTTCTTTTTTATTAGATAATATCTTGACTTATAAGGATAATTAGACGCTCTCCACATTGAATGAGAAACTCTAATAGCGTAAGATTTTCTCATTTTAGATCTTTTTATCGTCAATCAATCAAAACGATACTTTTATATATCATAAATAGTTATGAGTGTGTGGATAACAACATTTGAAAAAAGAAATAAAATGCTTTTTATGAAAGCTTTCGATAATTAAAGGCTTTACAATATTAGGGAGTAGGGAAGACAAATATTGGAAAAGAGTGTGATGATGCCGATTCATAAATGTAAAGATGGTGGTGTATAATAATGAGTTTATCATTATAGCATTCATAGGAGCCGTTGTGAAATGGGCTTGAGAGCATTGAGAAATGTTTCTTTAAAACAGATGTGGGAATTGGCAACGCAAATATATTCCGTTTGGGGCGTTTTGTTCCTTCGTGAGGAATGTGATCTTCATTAAGGAACGCGATAAATAAAAGTGTGAAGCAATGGCAATCTTCATTATAAGATATTGCTGTGGATGCCTTGGAAAATCATAAAGATAAATTAAAAGGAAATGGAAATATAGAAATTTATTTATACCCTTAAAACTTCATATTCTTCCCAGTTTAGGTTGTCTGGTCGTTTCAGGTATAAACAAAACAGAGAATAAATACGCAATTATGTGTGCGTTCCTATTTGGCAATACGACAACTGAAACAGCTTATAAAGCGCTAAATTGTTTTTAGTCTTTGCTTCAAACGTGTTGCACCACTGGAATTAGGTGTTGGTTTACAGGTAATAATAAAAGTACAGGCTTTGTTAGTATGCTGTATTTTACAATAGAAAGCGTTTCTAAGAATTGGAATTATAGAGAGATGGGCGCAGTAAAACATGTTTTAGAAATTTTCCCGTATAGGAAGCGGGAACCTTAATGATGTCTTCAGGGCGTCCAATTGCAACAATTTCACCACCGCGATCTCCACCTTCTGGTCCTAAATCAATAATCCAGTCGGCTGTCTTTATAACATCAAGGTTATGTTCAATGACTATAACTGTGTTGCCTTGCTCGACTAGTTCGTGAAGCACTTCAAGAAGTTTGGAAATATCATGAAAATGTAAACCTGTTGTCGGTTCATCCAAAATATAGAGTGTACGTCCCGTTGTTTTACGAGAAAGTTCTTTCGCAAGTTTTACACGTTGTGCTTCCCCACCAGAAAGTGTGGTTGCTTGCTGTCCTACTTTTATGTAACCCAATCCTACTTTAATGAGAGTTTCCATTTTATTATGAATAGCGGGAATAGCTTGGAAAAATTCCTCTGCCTTTTCAATTGTCATATCCAAAATATCGGCTATAGACTGTCCTTTGAATTTTATTTCTAGTGTTTCTCGGTTATAGCGTTTTCCTTTACAGACATCGCAAGTAACATAGACATCAGGTAAAAAGTGCATTTCAATTTTGATGACTCCATCACCTTGACATGCTTCGCACCGTCCTCCTTTAACATTAAATGAAAAACGCCCAGCTTTGTAACCGCGGGCTTTTGATTCTGGAAGATCGGCAAACCACTCACGAATCGGTGTAAAAGCACCTGTATAGGTTGCGGGATTAGAGCGTGGGGTGCGTCCAATAGGAGACTGGTTGATATCGATGACTTTATCAAGAAATTCTAATCCTTCAATTTTGTCATAGCTGGCAGGGCTGTGATGAGAGCCCATGATATGATGTGATGCTGCTTTGAAAAGCGTTTCAATAAGAAATGTTGATTTTCCTCCTCCAGAAACACCAGTTATGCATGTGAAGGTTCCAAGAGGAATATTCGCATTGATATTTTTGAGGTTATTGCCTTTGGCGCCGATGATTTTAAGTGTTTTCGTTTTTGATATTTTGCGTCGCTCTGTCGGCATTTTAACAGCCATTTTTCCTGAAAGGTATTGGCCTGTGAGAGAGGCTGAATTTTCTATAATTTCCTGCGGTGTTCCTTGCGCTATGATTTCTCCACCATGAACGCCTGCGGCAGGCCCCATATCGACAACATAGTCTGCTGTGAGAATAGCATCTTCATCATGTTCAACAACAATAACTGTATTGCCAAGATTACGCAAATGGCGCAGCATTTCCAACAGGCGTTCATTATCGCGTTGGTGTAAACCGATAGATGGTTCATCTAAAATATAAAGAACGCCTGTAAGACCAGAACCAATTTGGGATGCCAACCGAATGCGTTGGCTTTCTCCCCCTGAAAGCGTTCCTGAATTTCGAGACAAGGTAAGATATTCCAATCCTACATGATTTAAAAAAGCCAAGCGTTCACGAATTTCTTTTAAAATACGTACGGCGATATTACGTTGTTTTTTTGTGAGATATTGATGAACATTGGCAAACCAATCATCTGCCTTTAGAATAGAAAGATCTGATATTTGCCCAATATGCATTCCGTTTATTTTTACAGCAAGTGCCTCTGGTTTTAAACGATAACCGTGACAAGCTGGGCAGGGCGAAGAAGACATATAACGTTCGATTTCTTCTCGAGACCAAGCAGAATCGGTTTCTTTCCAGCGTCTCTCCATATTAGGGATGATTCCTTCAAAGGGTTGGGTCGTTTTATGCGAACCAGAATTATTTTTATAGATAAAAGAAATTTCATCTCTTTTTGTACCGTAGAGAATAGCCTGTTGTGCTTCATTAGAGAGTTCACACCATTGATCTGTGAGTTTGAAACCGTAAGCTTTTCCTAATGCTTCTAAGGTTTGTTTATAGTAAAGTGAATCTGACTTAGCCCAAGGGGCAATGGCGCCATTCTTGAGGGTAAGATTTTTATTGGGCACAATTTTCAGTGGATCCATTGCTTTTTTTATGCCCAGTCCATCGCAGAGAGGACAGGCGCCAAAAGGATTATTGAACGAAAAAAGGCGTGGTTCAATTTCAGGAATAGAAAAACCCGATACAGGGCAGGAAAACTTTTCTGAAAAAATGAGCCGTTTGTGTGTATCATTTTTTGATTTATGAGCAGATTCCTTTGTTGTTTCTTTTTGTGCTAAGGGTTGGTCTGCCATTTCAGCAATGGCAAGCCCATTTGCTAGCTGTAAACAGGTTTCTATACTATCAGCCAAGCGAGAGGTGATATCCTTCTGTACAACAATGCGGTCTACCACGACATCGATGTCGTGTTTATATTTTTTATCCAGAGGTGGAATATCAGGGATTTCATAAAACTTGCCATCAACTTTAGCGCGTTGAAATCCTCTTTTTAAAAGTTCTGTTAGCTCTTTTTTATATTCTCCCTTTCGTCCTCGCACCAAAGGGGCCATAATAAAAATTCGCGTTCCTTCTGGTAAGGCCATAATTTGATCCACCATTTGGCTTACTGTCTGGCTTTCAATAGGAAGTCCTGTCACAGGAGAATGAGGAATACCAATACGTGCAAAGAGAAGACGCATGTAATCGTGGATTTCAGTAACGGTACCTACTGTTGAACGAGGATTGCGACTGGTTGTTTTTTGTTCAATGGAGATAGCTGGAGAGAGACCGTCTATGCGGTCGACATCGGGTTTTTGCATGACTTCCAAAAATTGGCGTGCATAGGCTGAAAGGCTTTCGACATAGCGGCGTTGTCCTTCAGCGTAAATTGTATCAAACGCTAAGGATGATTTCCCTGATCCAGAAAGTCCTGTTATAACAATGAGTTTATCACGAGGCAGATCGAGATCAATATTTTTAAGATTATGCTCACGTGCACCGCGAATGGAGATATATTTTTGATGAGTCATACTTTATCCTTGGCATATGTGGCAAAAATTGAGCACCTAAAATGGAATAAAACTGTTTTTTTAGAATTATAATGTGTTTAACTGCTTTAATGCAAAAGGAAGGTATAAGTTTTGTGAAAAAAATACAAATGAGCAGCTTTTTATTCTCTCGTGGTGGAATAAACTATGCGTTTTTATCATCTTTTGTTATAATTACACTGAATACAATATTGGTAAAGGATAGCAATACCCATATTGATGGTCAATTGCGACATGTAAATTGAAGGTCAAGAGGGTTATAACTGTTATAGAACAGAGTATTTTACAAATTAAAATTTTGGAGTTTATGCGATGGCTGGTAGCCTTAATAAAGTTATTTTGATTGGTAATCTTGGTGCGGATCCTGAAATCCGCCGTTTGAATTCTGGTGATCAAGTGGCAAATCTGCGTATTGCTACTTCAGAAAGTTGGCGCGATCGGAATACAAATGAGCGAAAAGAACGCACTGAGTGGCATAGTATTGTTATTTTTAATGAAAACCTTGTCAAAGTTGCAGAGCAATATTTAAAAAAAGGCAGCAAAATTTATATTGAGGGGCAGTTACAGACACGAAAATGGCAAGATCAAAATGGAAATGACCGTTATACAACAGAGATTGTTTTGCAAAAGTACCGTGGCGAATTACAAATGCTTGATGGGCGGGGAGCTGCGAGCGGGGAGCAAGGAGCAAGTCAAGGGGGGAGTTATAGTGGTGGCTTTGCCGATAGTCACTCAAATCAGAGAAATGCTTTTGGTCAAAATAATAATCAATTGGGAGAAAGTTTTTCACACAAATTAGATGATGACGTCCCTTTTTAAGAGTCTTTAAATTGCAGTATTATGATCATTTTATGGTTTGCTTGTTTCAGATTTTTGAAGTTTAGCGAAGTGAAAATTGTTAATTATTATTGGTAATTTAAAATATAAATTAATAACATCTTGAAAAATATTGTTAAATTTCTTTTTTGTCATGGGAGAGAAATTAGCATTTTTGTGTATTTTTCGCTATAAATAAAGTGAAATGATTCTTTTTTGAAAGTTTTGAAATTGTGACCGATCTTACTCCACACCCAGAACGTGATGTGCTAACCGGTATTGAACCAATCAGTATTATTGATGAAATGCAACGCTCCTATCTCGATTATGCGATGAGCGTGATTGTTTCACGTGCACTCCCTGATGTCCGTGATGGTCTTAAGCCTGTTCATCGACGTATCCTTCATGCTATGAATGAGATGGGGCTTTCTTTCAATAAGTCGTATCGTAAATCTGCTGGTGTTGTTGGTGAGGTTATGGGGAAATTTCATCCCCATGGTGATGCTTCAATTTACGATGCATTAGTGCGTATGGCGCAGGACTTTTCTTTAAGAAATCCATTAATTGATGGTCAGGGAAATTTTGGTTCCGTTGATGGTGATCCACCCGCGGCTATGCGCTATACTGAGTGTCGTTTAGAAAAAGTTTCAGAAGAACTTTTAGCTGATATTGATAAAGATACTGTTGATTTTCAGGATAATTACGATGGGCGTGAGCGTGAACCGGTTGTCTTACCAGCGCGTTTTCCCAATCTTTTGGTTAATGGATCAGGGGGGATTGCTGTGGGAATGGCAACCAATATTCCTCCCCATAATCTTGGTGAAGTCGTTGATGGTTGTATCGCTTTGATTGATAATCCCGATATCACACTCGATAAAATAATTGAAATTATTCCTGGTCCGGATTTTCCTACAGGGGGTATTATCCTTGGCCACTCTGGTGTTCGTGCAGCTTATGAAACAGGGCGTGGCTCAATCATTATGCGTGCTAAAGTTGAGATCGAAGAAATTCGCAGTGGTCGACAAGCAATTATTGTGAGTGAGATCCCTTATCAAGTTAATAAGGCAACAATGATTGAGAAAATGGCTGAATTGGTGCGCGATAAACGCATTGAGGGAATCTCTGATTTGCGTGACGAATCTGATCGTGATGGATATCGGGTTGTTATTGAGCTGAAGAAAGATGTTGTTGCGGAAGTTGTTTTAAACCAATTATATCGGTATACGCCGCTACAAACTTCCTTTGGTTGTAATATGGTTGCTTTGAATGGGGGAAAACCCGAACAGATGACGTTGCTTGATATGCTTCGTGCATTTGTTTCTTTTCGGGAAGAAGTTGTCAGTCGGCGAACAAAATATCTTTTGCGTAAAGCGCGTGAGCGGGCCCATGTTTTGGTTGGCCTTGCCCTTGCTGTTGCCAATATTGATGAAATTATAGCGCTTATTCGCAAAGCTCCTGATCCGCAGACAGCACGTGCACAGTTAATGGAGCGACGCTGGCCAGCGATGGATGTCGCGCCTTTGATTAAACTTATTGATGATCCTCGTCATATTATTCATGAGGATGGTACTTATAACCTCTCTGAAGAACAGGCGCGTGCTATTTTAGAATTGCGTTTGCAACGATTGACAGCCCTTGGGCGTGATGAAATCGCTGATGAATTGAATAAAATTGGCGTGGATATCGCTGACTATCTTGAGATCTTGGCATCACGCGTACGCATTATGTCTATTGTTAAGGATGAGTTGAGTGCTCTTCGTGAGGAATTTGCAACGCCGCGACGTACCGTATTTGGTTTTGGTAGCGCTGAGATGGAGAGTGAAGATCTGATCGCACCAGAGGATATGGTGGTAACGGTAAGCCATAGTGGCTATATTAAGCGTGTGCCTCTTAATACCTATCGTGCACAGCGACGTGGTGGTAAGGGGCGTTCTGGTATGTCCACGAAGGATGAGGATTTTGTAACGCGGTTGTTTGTTGCCAATACGCATACTCCGGTTCTTTTCTTTTCATCACGTGGGATTGTTTATAAGGAAAAAGTTTGGCGGCTGCCGCTGGGGACACCCCAATCGCGTGGGCGGGCTTTGATCAATATGCTTCCTTTACAACAAGGTGAGCGTATTACAACGATTATGCCTTTGCCTGAAGATGAAGCGAGCTGGAGTGCATTAGATATTATGTTTGCGACAACACGTGGAACTGTGCGTCGTAATAAATTATCAGATTTCGTTCAGGTTAATCGTAATGGTAAAATTGCGATGAAACTTGATGAAGAAGATGAAATTCTTTCTGTTGAAACCTGTACAGAACATGATGATGTTGTTCTAACAACAGCCAATGGACAATGTATCCGTTTTCCAGTTGTTGATGTTCGGGTCTTTGCTGGGCGTAATTCTGTGGGAGTTCGTGGTATCAATTTAGCTAAAGGCGATAAAGTCATTTCGATGACAATTTTAGAGCATGTCGAGGCGACGTCCATTGAGCGTTCTGCTTATATTAAACGTGTAATGAATGAACGGCGTGCTTCTGGTGCAGATGCTGATGTTGAAGATATTATAACTTTTGATGAAGAAGATGGGGGTGCTGAAACAGAGTTAACAGATGAACGTTATGCAGAACTTCATGCACGTGAACAAATGCTTTTGACAGTGAGTGAGTTTGGTTATGGTAAACGTTCTTCTTCCTATGAGTTCCGGATTTCGGGACGTGGCGGAAAGGGGATTCGCGCAACAGATCCATCTAAAACAGCTGAAATTGGTAAATTAGTAGCGGCTTTTCCGGTGAAGGCGCAAGATCAAATTATGTTGGTATCAGATGGGGGGCAGCTTATTCGTGTCCCTGTTGAGGGAATTCGTACTGCTGGGCGCTCAACTAAGGGAGTCACAATTTTTAATACAGCCAAAGGTGAAAGAGTCGTATCGGTTGAACGTATTTCTGAACCTGAAGATGATACGAGTTCATTAGATGATGAAGGTGAGAAGCATTCTGATACAGTTGATATGAGCGAAGAAAAATAATTTTTAAGAGGAAGGAGTAAAGTCATGAAAATTGCTCTTTACGCGGGTTCTTTTGATCCTCTTACAAATGGTCATCTTGATGTTTTGAAAGGGTGTTTTGTGTTAGCTGATAAGGTGGTCGTCGCTATAGGGATACAGGCTGACAAAAAAACACTCTTTAGCTTCGAAGAGCGTGTTGATTTCATTACGCAGGTAGGGAAAGACTTATTTGGTGCAGATTCTAATCGATTGCAGGTTCTTTCATTTAGCAACCTTCTCATTGAGAAGGCGCGTGAAGTTGGTGCTTCATTTCTCATTCGTGGATTGCGTGATGGTACTGATCTTGATTATGAAATGCAAATGGCAGGAATGAATGGTGTTATGGCTCCTGAATTGCAAACTGTTTTTTTGCCGGCAAGTGTTTCTGGGCGCGCGATAACTTCTACATTGGTACGCCAAATTGCCTCTATGGGAGGTGATGTGACACCATTTGTACCGCCCAATGTTGCACAAGCTTTAAGCTCGAAATACCAATCTTTTAGGGGAGAATAAGTGTGTCTCGTAGAATTTTTGCTGTTTTGATATGTGTGTTTTGTTTTTTTTCATTGTCCGCTGTCGCTGGTAATCCTAGACCAGCAAGCGATGCAAGCCTTCTTGTTTTATCTCTCAAAGATGGTGATGTCATTATTCGTCTGCGTCCTGATTTGGCGCCAAAGCATGTTGCGCAAATCAAAAGATTAACAGAGGAGGGGGCCTATAATAATGTTGTGTTTCATCGCGTTATTCCTAATTTCATGGCACAAACTGGTGATGTAGAATTTGGAAAAAAAGGCAGTAGAGATTTTGATCTGAAACGCGTTGGTATGGGTGGCTCAAATTATCCCAATATACCGGCAGAGTTTTCAAAACAGCCGTTTAAGCGTGGTACAGTTGGGATGGCACGGTCACAAGATCCGGATTCCGCGAATTCTCAATTCTTCATTTGTTTTGAGGATGCTGCTTTTTTAAACGGTCAGTATACGGTTGTTGGAGAGGTTATAAAGGGGATGGATGTTGTTGATAAAATAAAAAAAGGTACGACAAATAATAATGGATCTGTAAAAAATCCTGATGTTATTAATGCTGCTACTTTACAAGTTGAGAAATGAATCAAGGGAGCTTTCCATATGGCTGAGAATAAAAATCCAGAGAATACTTTAATTCTTGAAACAACAAAGGGCAGAGTTGTTATTGAGCTTTTTGCTGATTTGGCACCTTGTCATGTTGCACGTATTAAAGAACTGGTACGCGAAGGTGCTTATGATAATGTTATTTTCCATCGCGTTATTGATGGTTTTATGGCGCAAACAGGGGATGTGCAATTTGGAAAGAAGGATAGTGAAAAATTCAATTTATCACGTGCTGGTATGGGGGGAGCAGAAAAACCAAATTTAACAGCAGAGTTTTCAAATCTTTCTCATAAGCGTGGTACAGTTTCTATGGCACGGAGTCAGAATCCAAATTCTGCTAACTCTCAGTTTTTTATTTGTTTTGCAGATGCTCCGTGGCTTGATCGTCAATATTCCATATGGGGGCAGGTTGTTGAAGGTATGGAAAATGTTGATAAAATTAAACGTGGTGAACCTGTTGCAGATCCAGATTCAATTACTAAAGCCATTATTGCTGCAGATGTAGAATAGTATAAACTATACTGATTTCAATTGTAAGTTTCTAAGAAAAAATACTCTTTTCTGATCAATAAAGGCACACGAAACTCTTTTGTAGTATCAGGCTTACCTTTTATAATTTCGAGCTAAGCATTGTCCATATATTTTCTTCAATCGGATCTTCCTGAAGAATATAATGCAAAGGATTTGTACAAACACCTGTCAGAATAAGAAAACGCAAAGTCTGTTGTATTATGGTTGTTGTTTGGCAAAGTGTTTTATAAAAAATTCGGCATTTCTCTTCAAGCCATTGTCGGTCTTAATGGTTTTATGATGTTACTTTCCTAAGAGAGCGTGTGCTTTTGTTTCTGCTCGTAAATCAACATCCCATCCTAATGCAGAAGCATGTTTGAAACACATATTAAGACGGATAAGAGCTTTACTCGCTCATCCAGTTTTCCTAGCAAGGTGGAAAACCAGCATTTATATATATATATATTGGCGTAATCTTTAAAATAAGAAGACAGTTTAATCTTAGAAGAATATAATAAAGGCGCAGAAGTGAAACAAATGGCTAGTCTTGCCATCTCCTTCTTAATTCAACTTTACTTTTTTAAAAGTATCTAATGCAATATCTTTTAAATAATGAAGATTATGTATGGACTTACGCTTTTATTTTTCTCGTTTTTTAATAGAGGAATGCTCCAAACGGAATACACTTGTGTTGCGTATTTACGTGTTTTTTAAGAAGCATTTCTTAGTACATATCAACGTTCACTTCCACGATGACATTCATGGCATGTATAGTTTTAAAGCTATAAATAGTATAAAATCTATTATGCACCACCTTCTTTAAAGCTTATGAAGGAGCAAGCGGGTACCATCATACGGCTTTTTCAGTCTCTAATGGTACGATAGAGCTTTTGGTATTTGAGAATCTTTACAAAAAGCATTTTTAGTTTTTTAAAGTATTTTTATTTACACGTTAATTTCTTTTGTGAATTATCTCTAATGCCAAGAGCTATCTCAATATTGTGAGTGGATAAGTGATTATGCTCATTTGCGTTTTTATTAAGCGTGAGGATCGCTGTGCCCAGTAGATGAAAAATTTTTATCTGTAAAAGTTAAAGAATATGTAAGCTGTACAATGCGTTCAAAATTTTCTTCTATGGGTACAAAGTTACTGCTTATGGAAGTATGTGAAGATGAAATTATTGTGATAATAATGTTGCAGTTCTGTTAAGGACAAGCGTAGGTATTTTGAGGTATGATATTATAAGGATTTTACTATTTTTTGGGAGCTAGATTATCACTTTTATTATGGTGGTTTCTTAACAAGAAATGTTCTTTTATCTCGTTTAATTTTTGATGCTGATTACAATATTGAGCGAATCAAAAATTAATTCATAAAGCTTTTGACAATGCTCGTAAGGGGATATCTTTTTTCTTTCTATAGAGATATGCATTGATGGAATCAAAAAGACGAGAGTTATGATAAAGACATTTCATTATAGAAAAATTGCTCAAGATGGGTATGCACGTCGAGGCGAAATTATAACGGGGCGAGGATGTGTTCGTACACCCGCATTTATGCCTGTTGGGACGGCAGGAACCGTTAAGGCTATGTATATGGATCAAATTCGTGATCTTGGTGCAGATATCATTTTGGGGAATACTTATCATTTAATGTTACGTCCAGGAGCTGAACGTGTTGCGCGTTTAGGAGGATTACATGAATTTTCACGCTGGAGCGGACCTATTTTAACCGATTCTGGTGGCTTTCAGGTTATGTCATTGGCGGGAATCCGTAAAATTACTGAACAAGGTGTGATTTTTCGTTCTTACATTAATGGAGCCTACTATGAAATGAGTCCAGAGCGTTCTATCGAAATTCAAGAACTTCTTGGTGCGGATATCCAGATGCAGTTGGATCAATGTATTGCATTACCCGCAACTGAAAAAGAAATGGAAGAAGCTATGGAACTTTCATTGCGGTGGGCGCTGCGTTGTAAAACAGCTTTTGGAGAGCAGCCAGATAAAGCATTGTTTGGGATTGTTCAAGGTGGTGATAATATGAAACTGCGTGAACGTTCTGCTCAAGCATTAAAAGAAATAGATTTAAAAGGTTACGCTATTGGAGGGCTTGCTGTTGGTGAGCCGCAGAGTGTTATGACAGCAGTATTGGATACTACTTGTCCGATTTTACCAGAGGATAAACCACGCTATCTTATGGGAGTAGGGACACCTGATGATATTTTACAAAGTGTTGCTCGTGGTGTTGATATGTTTGATTGTGTTATGCCGACGCGTGCAGGACGTCATGGTTTAGCTTTTACCCGCTTTGGTAGAATTAATTTGCGTAATGCGCGTTATGCAGAAGATCCACTTCCTCTTGATCCACAGTCACTTTGTCCAGCAGCACATGATTATAGTTGTGCTTATTTGCATCATTTGATTAAATCTGGTGAATCTCTTGGGGGGATGTTGTTGACGTGGAATAATCTTTTTTATTATCAACAACTTATGCAGGGAATTCGTGATGCCATTGAGGAAGGCTGTTATGCCGATTTTTGCGCTGAAACGCGTGCTCTATGGGCACAAGGACGCTAAAATATTAATCGTAATATAGCGCCTCATTTTTTTATTGAATTTATTCTCGCACTTACAAATTTAGCTAAAAAATGAAATTAGAAACATCTTCCAAAATTATAAAATTCCACTATCTTAGGATATAACAGTGCGGTTTTATAGGGCACATATTCTTTTTCTAATTACTAGATAAAAACAGAAACTGTTACTCCGGTACGCGCTACCTGATCCGGAGAAAAACAGTTTTTCTGTTTCTGACGACTGTTTACAGCAACAATGTTAATGAGGCGTTAGCGAACTCTTAAAGAAGTATGAAAATTGTATTTTTATGAGCTACTTTGTGTTTTTTATTACTAAAGGTAAAGAATGGATTATATACAATCGAACAGATAAATTTTTAGAAAATTAAAATAAAACTAAAATAAAATTACAACATTTAAAATGTTATAATTTTATTTTTTAAGTTTTTATATATAAATATTCTTTAAAATAGATTTATGTAATATTATTTATATAATAAAAATATAGATATTATGTCATAATAAATTAAATATTAATCACGGTAATTGTCATGTTTATAAAACATCAATAAACATACTTATACAAAATTTATTATATTTGTTTTTTGCTTTGTTTATAGAATTTATCTGAAAATAATCATAATATATTTACGTGAATATTTTAATTTACAGATAGTGAGTTAGATATCTGATGCGATTCCTCTGTTAGATGAGGGAGGGGTAAAGATGTCTAAAAGAGGGTATTTAATAAATCTAGAAACCAAGCACTATTATCATGAGAATTTTTAAAAGACTCTATAATAATTTATAAGAATGGCCTAAAGTTGAAATTATAGCTTATCGATTTGGGGGATCTGTATTCAGGTAGCAAAATAAAGCAACAATAATTTTGGGGGAGAAGTTTTATCTTTGTATCAAGATAATGATGAGATATTATTCACTTGTTTGAAATGCATTCTTCGGCAAATTTTAGAATTATTTATAGGATATAGTATATCGTTGCAAAATAAAGTTTTCACTGTAAAATTACAATGGCTGAAAAGAGGAGACAAAGTTTATTATCTGGTAGATCTGATAGAAATAGGTGAATACGTCTATGATCTTGAGGTTTTCAAAGATTTTCCATTAAAGAATCTTACTTAAAACTCTATAAAATGCTTTATATATCAAAATATTTCTAAAACTTTATTGGGGACTATTGGGCATGCGTATAATAATGTTTTGAATTTTTGTTTGTGTGTATTACAGATATTTACAGTTAAAACTCCTATCCAGAAGTGATAGTATGAAGGATTTTTATCAACAAAAGGTTCTTGCATTGGGAATTGATTCGAGAATACGGCGTTTAATAATTTTAGCTCTTGCCGTGGGGAGTTTTGCTATTGGTACTGCAGAGTTTGTCGCAATGGGGCTACTGCCAGAGATGGCACGAAGTTCCTATGTTGATATTCCTACCGCTGGTCAATATATTTCTGCTTATGCATTAGGAGTTGTGATTGGAGCACCTCTTTTAGCTGTGGCAACAGCTCAGGTATCACGCAAAACTGTTTTGATGGGATTAATGCTTTTTTATGCCTTAGCAAATATTGCTAGTGCCTTTTTTTCTGATTTTAGCATATTAGTAGTATTACGCTTTCTCAGTGGACTTCCCCATGGAATCTATTTTGGACTTGCGGCTATGGTTGCTTCTTCAATGGTAGAAATGAAAGAACGTTCTAAAGCTGTTGGATATGTTATGCTCGGCTTAACAATTGCAACCGTTTTGGGAGCACCCAGTGCTACTTGGATTGGTCAACTTATTGGTTGGCAGATTGCTTTTGTCCTTGTGGGGATGATCGCTTTATTATGTTGTTTGCTTATTTGGAATTTTTTTCCTTGTGATTCAAGTTTTCCAAAAACGAATCCTTTGCAAGAAATGGGTGCATTAAAGCAAAAGCAGGTGTGGCTTCTTTTGTTGATGGTGTCGGTGGGAGCGTCAGGATTATTTTCTGTTTTCACTTATATCAAACCAACATTAATGCATATTTCTGGTGTTTCACTTGAGTTGGTACCATTTATCATGCCGTTAGTTGGATTGGGTATGGTGGTAGGAAATCTCTTGGGGCCTAAATTGGCCGTTAAAATTGGTATTTCGCCGATGATATTTTTTTCTATGCTTTGGAGCGTATTTGTTTTTTTTCTTTTTTTCTTTTTATCCTATGCTCCGTTAACAGCGGCAATAGGATGCTTTTTTGTTGGAACTTCTTTTGCTGCTATGCCTTCTATACAAACAAAAATTATGGATGTTGCACTACAGGGACAGATTTTGGCAGGAGCATTAATGCAGTCTGCTTTTAATATTGCCAACGCTCTTGGTGCTGAATCTGGAGCATTAGTTTTAAAATTGGGCTATAGTTATGAATATACAGCTGTTTTAGGAAGTGTTCTAACTTTGTGTGGATTAATGGTTTTTTGCATCTCATGGTATATGGAGAAGCATGCTTAATATTTTTCATTTTTTTAATGAAGAAGGAATTTTTATATTTATTTTTAGTTATTGGAATGTCCTGTTGGGTTTTTCAATATGAAGTAAGAAATGCGCAGTGCTAATGGAATAGCAAGACAAAATAAAAGACCCATGAGCACTATAAGAAGAGTTTTTGCTGCTAAGATCATTCCTATTGTTCCTCCAGGATTAAAGAGGCCTGCAAGATTGGTGATGACTCCTGCTAGAGTTGCACTTAAGGCTGCTGAAAATAGTTGTACAGAGGTAAGGGATTCACTGGCACGGAGAGCATCTTCATCATTTGCACATTGTAAGATCCTTGTGAGCAAATGTGGCCATGCTATGCCCGCACTGATTCCAATAGAAAACAGTGCTAAGCAAATAATAAAAATATATTCAAGCGCGGAAACTTCTGTTGGGATGAGCCATAAAAGAATCATTATGCCTAACAGTTTTAATAGGGGCGAGTATACAATGATGTTGCGAATTTTTTTTGTGGAGAGACCAGCACTTGAGATGGCTCCACATGTCCACCCTAGGCTCATAAGTGCTGCTATATAACCAGCAATAAGTGGAGCTTGCCCATGAAGCTCTTGAAGAAAAAGTGGAAAATAAAGTTCTATACTGTATACGACTGTTGTCATAACGAGTATCAATGCGTAAACAGAAAAGATTTCAGAAGAGAAAGAAAAGGATTTGCGGGGCAACATAGGATGAGGGGTAGATGATTCGATTTTTGCTAGAACAAAAAGAAGACTAAGTCCGATAACTAATCCGCAAATTTTTGCTATTGTAGACTCCATAGCCCCTCCAACAGAAATAATAAAAATCAATAAGGTGAGTGTGAAAAGCTGGAGAAGAGGAAGAGGGGGTGTTGGAACATCGTTTTCATTCTTTTTTGGTAAAAATTTAAAGGCGATGAGTGAGAAAAATATAGCTAATACGCCAATGATCAAAAAGGATGCTCGCCATAGCCCATAATATACAGAAAGCCCCCCGATTGCTGGTCCTAACAAGGTTGATATTCCCCACATTCCAGAGATAATACTTAATGCATGTGACCATAAAGATGGGCTGAAAACAATCCGTACCATGGAATAGGATAGGGATAACAAAGAACCACTTCCAAATCCTTGAATAAAGCGTCCTATTAAAAACAATGGCATAGATGAAGAAATGCTGCACATAAAAGTGCCTAGGGTGAAGATAAGTCCAGAAATAACATACGCATTGCGAGGACCTAATTTCCCTAATATTTTTGTTGCAAGTGAAGTACCCACGAGTGAAGCTGTAATAAAGACAGTAGCCACCCAAGAATAATATATTTCACTGCCAATATGATTCATAAGAGAGGGTAAAATAGTAATAACAATATAAACGTTGGTGGCGTGTAACACAACTCCACCTGTAAACGTTAAAAAGCAAAGACCATTTTTACCCAATAAAAGCGCAGACCAGCCCTGTTTTTTCACTGTTGTTTGCTATTTAATAAAAATCTATCCTCTTTTTACTTATAAGGTACTTCTTTGAATTTGCCAAGAGAAATTCAAAGCTCTGTTTAGAGCTTTGAATTTTAATTTAAGTAATAACTTAATTGCCCATTGCTTTTTTGAGATTCTCATCAATTTTATCGAGGAAACCTGTTGTAGAAAGCCACTTTTGTTTAGGCCCAATCAAAAGTGCGAGATCTTTGGTCATAAAACCTTCTTCGACGGTTTTAATACAAACTTCTTCCAATGTCGTGGAAAAGTTTTTTAACTTCTCATTGTTATCTAGTTTAGCACGGTGCGCTAGTCCACGCGTCCATGCAAAAATAGATGCAATAGAGTTCGTTGATGTTTCTTCATTCTTTTGATGCTGACGATAATGGCGTGTTACAGTGCCGTGTGCTGCCTCTGCTTCAACAATTTTGCCGTCAGGTGTCATGAGAACAGAAGTCATGAGACCCAGAGAACCAAAGCCTTGGGCAACAATATCAGATTGGACATCACCATCATAGTTTTTACATGCCCATACGTATCCACCTGACCACTTTAATGCAGAAGCAACCATATCATCAATAAGACGGTGTTCGTAATATAATTTACGGTTTTCAAATTCAGTTTTAAATTCCGTATCGAATATTTCTTGAAAGATATCTTTAAAACGACCATCGTAAGTTTTTAGAATGGTATTTTTTGTTGAAAGATAAACTGGAACATTCCGTTGTAGTCCATAATTAAAGGATGCGCGGGCAAAATCACGAATTGACTCATCAAGGTTATACATAGCCATGGCAACCCCTGCGCTTGGAGCATCAAAAACATCATGTTCAATAACTTGATTATCATCACCGACAAATTTAATACTTAATTTCCCTTTTCCTGGAAATTTAAAATCTGTTGCCTTGTATTGATCACCAAAAGCGTGACGTCCGATAATAATTGGCTTTGTCCAGTTAGGAACAAGGCGAGGGACATTTTTACAGATAATGGGTTCGCGAAAAATGACTCCTCCTAAAATATTGCGGATTGTGCCATTAGGTGATTTCCACATTTTTTTTAGGTTAAATTCTTTAACGCGTGCCTCATCAGGTGTGATGGTTGCGCATTTTATACCAACCCCATATTTTTTGATAGCATTGGCAGAATCGATAGTTACCTGATCATTGGTTGCATCACGATTTACGACGGAAAGATCATAATATTTTAGATCAATGTCGAGGTAGGGATGGATTAATTTATCTTTGATATATTTCCAGATGATGCGGGTCATCTCATCCCCATCAAGTTCAACAACGGGGTTTTCTACTTTGATCTTTACCATTAGAAATCCTTTTTCTTTTAAGCGATACTACTTGTATAACACTTTCAAGTTTATAATGAAAAGTAAAAACAAGGGAAAAAAGCATTCAAATATGAGCTTTTAGAATATATTATCAATAGAGTGTAAAATTTTGTTGGAGGGTTTAATTTTTGAAAAGAAGTGATGTGTTTGCAAATCTATAATTATTCTATGATTGATGAAGAATCTGTTTAATAGATAAGGTAGTTAGATCACCGAGGGACGGGGATTATGCGTTTTTATTATCAGAGATTCCATTTAATAAGTTGATCGTATTCTGAATTATAGTTTCTTGATTTGTTGTGTTAGGTGAATAAGAAACTATTTTTATATTGCTATTTCAATTCTAAGCTTACGGTCTGTTTGTTTATAAAAAGTTTAATGTGATAACAAAGGCACTGTAATTAGAAATGCTTCATATAAAATGCGTTTGAGATAAACTTCAATTTTGAAGGTTGAAAAAAACGTATAAATGATGCGGCTGGTTTTAATTTAAAAATTAACAGCATACGCAAGAATATGACTTATAAAATTACCGTATCGCGAGCTAGAATCTTCTAATTCTTATGTTTTATCGATTCTTATTGTTATTAACTATGCGCAGTAAAGCACTATCCTCGAAATGCAACAAAGAAATTAATCACCTAATGATTCTTGTATCCTTTTTACGAAGAGATTCCTTTTAAAATCTTATTCCCTCATTTTTATTTATGCATCCCTCATTTTTAAAAACACAAATAAAATGAATATATTACACATAGAAAAAAGAAACATGGTACGCCCAAGGGGCGGGTATAGAGTAAATAAAATCAAAGAATTATATAGAATATAAGGGAATTAATGAATTTTGATTCTATTACGTTTTTTTGTCTCTGCCCCTAACTTTTTTGGAGCTTTTTTATAGCTTCAAGAGCTAGTCTTTTACGATCTGCACTCTTTGTATAAAGGGATGCCATCTGATCTTCTGTCCAGCCAAAAATTGCTTTCAATTGTGATACTGTTGCTCCAGAATTAGCTGCACGTGTTGCTGCTAATTTTCTTAATCCATGCGCCGATTTTTTAATTCCAGCCGCATTACAAGCGTCTCTAAATCCATTCCCAAAGCTTTCTTTGGTGAATTTTTGATTCACTTTACTACAGATAAATGTTTCTTCTCCAATAGGACCAGTTTCAAGCGTTTTAGCTAATTCCGGTAAAATGGGAAGAAAAACATCTGTTTGGAATTTACTTTTCTCTGTTTTGAGATGAATAATATTGTCTTTGACATCTTTCCAGCCAATGCGTACCGCATCACCACGACGCAAGCCCGTATATAAAAGAACATCAATCCAGACACGTTCATGGGTACCATGATGCCATATTTGATAATATTTTTCGACATCTTCTTCTGTCCAAACAGGAAATCCCTCTTTGTTTTTGAGGGGGGGTCTTTTTATTCCTAAAGCTGGATTATTTTCCAAAAGACCTTGATCAATCGCCCAATTAAAAAGTCCATTAAGGGCTTTCAGAAAATTTCTAGCCATTGCTGGTGTTTCTTTACGCCGTTCAACACCGGCTATGATATGTTTCTTTTCAATTGCTTGGTATGGAATGTTTCCTATGGTATCACATACCTTCATAAGAATGAGTTCTTTTTGTTTTTGGGTGACTTTAGAAAGGCTATGCCAATTGGAGCTGTTAAAATACTGTTTAAGGAGCCATGCGAATGAACCTTCGACTAGCTTACCAGTTTTTGATTTAGGAAGTATAAGCCCTTGTAACTCGGCAAGTGCGCTTTTGTAGTTATCAACAAACTCTTGCGTTCCATAGGTGCCGCGTATTCTAATACGTGGTCCATGACCAATACGTACATACCATATAATTTTACCATGACGTGTGACTTCTTTGACAAGATGAGGAGGACGTGGTTTAGGCATGGTATTTTACATCTTAGAGAGTGCGGTTTCGTAATATTCATTCTTTGACAAATCTAAAAGTTTGTCTGGGTGGCTAACTGAATTTGGTATTGGAATATCTGCTTTAAGATAGATAAGCAGTTCACCGGTAGGTTTGATTTCTATGAGTTCGCATTTTTGCTTTTTTGCTTCTCTTAAAGCTCGTGCAATGTCTGCTTGCGTTATGATAGCTTTACGAGGCGCCATATCTTTTCTCCTTACATTGAGATGCAATTCACGTGTGGCGTGAATCACGCATTACTTGAAAGTGTTAGGAAGGGTGGGGGTGCTCGTAGATATGCGGGGAACAAAACACCCCCATAAGGTTAAGCAGCTTTTGTTGAGAGTTGTTTTATCTCTCGTTCTATCTCTGCTAAAAAGGTTTCAACAGCTTGATTGATCTGTTCAATTTGTTGATCATCACGGAGAACACGCTTGACTTTCATGCGTAAGTGAAAGAATTCCCCCGTAAAACGTGGGTCATAGCTTACGAAATCACACCATTTTCGTCCTGTACAAGCCATTTGGAATTGCATTTGTGCGTGATATTCTGGTTTGATTTCATCACCTATACAAAAGCGCATATGTGTTACTGATCTCGGGCATTTGACTTCGATTAAACCGTCTTCTCCAATGAGACCATCAGGACTAGCCCCCGCCATTTCTATTGTGGGGTGTTGGATAAAGCCGCATTTTGTTATATCGGCATCATGAATGAAGCCATATTCTCTCAAGGCATCTTCTTCATGTTCGATACCCCATCTCATATCTTCAGTTTCATAATAGGGGCTTGTTTCTCTTGTTAAGCGCTCTGTTATGAGTTTGATTTTGTAGTCTTCATATTTGCTCGTAGGCAATCCTTTTGTAGTTTTATTGAGTATGTTGTAAATGTTTGATGCGGTGACTTTACCCAAGCGCGCTTGAAACCATTCTGCTGTTCTTTGTTCCATCTCACACCGCCGTTCTTTGTTCTTGTGGTCCATATTCTATATCTTGGACGTGAATATATTCGGCATCTTGTATAGGCGCCTCTATTTGCTTTTGTTGTAGGAAAGATTGTTCTTTTTCATGCTGTCTCTTTTGCAAAATATCCAAAATCCTTTGTGCTATTTCATCAGGAAGATCTTCAAGCTTTTGGACTCGTCCATACTGAAGCACTTTTTCTTCTTCTGTTTGAGTGATGTTTATTAATTGTTTGATTTGCGTAAGCACATCATAAGAAACTAACTTCGTTTGTATGTTATGGTTTGCTTCATTGATACGTTTTGCTTCATCTTCTTCATAAATACCGGAAAGCCCGAAAGCATAGCGAGCACATTGTATAGTGGCTTTATGGCGCAACATACGTGCGGGGTATTTTTTCCAAGGGTCACTGTGGTCTTGTTCGCATTCTTTGAGATATTCGGTGACTTCGATAGGGTCTTTAATGCCTTTGAGACGAATAGCACATTTGATAGCAATGAGATTCCCGTCTTTATCGAGTTGATCTTGAAAGGTCATCCCATCAAATTGAGGATTAGACTTAATGATCTTTATCCAACCGTCGATAGAAACAACGGGTATGATGCCGCCGCCTTTTTTAGGGAGAGCATAGATTTCTTTTGTTAAAGGGTTAAGTCCATAAGTATTGGCAACAAAAAGAAAAACGGCAAATTCTGCATCAGTGATGACATTAGCATTTTTATATCCAATACAAGTTTTTATGATTGTTTCTCGAAATTCTTCAGCAGAAAATCCATATTTTTCTGCCATTTCTTTTAAAAAAGTAGAATTTTTCATCTTGATTTCCTACATTGCGCGCAATTCACCCGTGGCGTGAATCACGCTTGTGTTAAAAGGCTGGTTTTGGGGTGTTAGAGTTTTGTCTTTACAGGTTGTACAATCCGATCAATTGGAATGCGTTTTATATATGCACAATGATCAGAATATAGCGTCAACAAGAAAGATTCATCTGAATTGGGTGGTATCATTTCAAATCTAGTGCATGCAAACGGTCTGAATTCGTATGAAAATGCAAAGCATTGCGATCCTATGAGTTCCATTGGCACGATATTCTCTTCACTTAAGAAGGCATCTATTTTGTCTTTAGAGATTATGGTATCTACATAGGGCTCGCCCTTATCTCCAGAGATCGTTATACAAAGTTCACCTGGATTGTGGGTATTTCTCACAACTAACTGCGAACACAAAGTAGGTTTAATTTCATATCTATACATAATAATTATCTTCTCTCGCTCGTTGTGATAATACTGCCTCCACGAACCTCTGAATCTCCGTAAATGTGTGCGTTACCATACACTTCTGCATTGCAATGAACACTTGCATTTTCGTAAACATGTGCTTTTCCAAAAATACGACCACCATATATTTTTGCGTTATGATGAATTGTTGCATTTTCATAAATATTTGCAAAATAACAAACTTTTGAGTTATCAAATACCTTGGCATTGTTGTAAACTTTTGCACCGCTATAAACCATGGCATCATTATAAACCCAACAGTCTCCTTCATGACTTAAGTTGCTCTCACCTTCTATAAAGCCGCCTAGGTCACCTTTCTTGATTTTTCCGAAGCTTCTCAATGCACGAATGCGGTGAAGGATTTTGCCATCAACTTCGATTGTTTCATCAGTAAGTTCGTATTTTTTTCCATGGTTTATTTCCCTTAATGCATGTTTTGTTTTTTAATCTCTTGAGACAACACACCAATTCCTTTTGCTGTGATTTTTGCGCAAGGAATGACTTTTTCTATTCCACTTGCGGTTTGAAGTGTAATGGTGGGACAATCCATTAGTCCTTTTTGGATTTTATCCTGATAAGGCAATAAGCGATCCCCGAAAGTGCGTCGATACACCCATCCTTTTTTCTGTAGGAAGAGAATGAATTGTTTTGGTTGCATTTCGAGCACTTTAGCGGCTTCAGTAAGACCGAAGAGCCCATCAGAGCGTTGTAAGCTTTCAAGAGCCATTGCTTTTGGTTTTAAATCTTCAATGATGATGTCTTTACGCTCATTTTCATTTTTTAGATGAGTTAATACACCTAACATTACTTGTGGACTTGAGTAATCGATTTGTGGTGTAACAACTTGCTTTGCACGCCGCTCGCATTCAATAAAATATTGACGGGCTTGTTTTCCTTTTTCATTACGCTCTACCATGGAAAGTTCTTTTGCCATTTCCAAGGTGAGATGATAATTAATTGCAATAACAGATCTAGATTTTGCGCTCGCCAAATTTGGTGACCGCAAATCTTGTGTTTTTACAAAGTCTTGTCCTTCTATAAAATTGTATCTGCTAATACGGTCCTTAATCCAATTGGAAAAGTCTCGTTTTGCTTCTAAGAATGCGTGCAAGTCACGAGCATTGACTGTTTGAACGTCTTCTCCGTTAACCGTGTTATTTGTAATAGCGATAGGATTATTCATAAGTTTACTCCATCCGATAATTTAATAAGAGGAAAGAGGGGGGGCGCTTTTAAATGCGCCCTTAAGAATTTTTAAAGCACATCACAAGGACGCAAACGGTGTTGTTTTTCGTAAGAACCATACATTGCATCATCATATTCGCGCTGTTTTATATCATCTAAAAAAAAACCGTATGCTGTGCTGTGTAGAATAAAGTCATGCGGTATTTTGCCATCAAAACACTTTTGTTCACGTAGTTTGAGATAAAACTCAGCAATATCTTCAGAGATATCTTCGTAACGATTAGTCGTTGGTTCTACGCGCAAAATTTGGACAGCATTATCGGTTTGGTCGATAAAATTGATAATGTCCTTTTCTTCTAATAAAGGACCAGATTTAGCGAGATTTTGTTCTTCATTTTCGCACATCACTAAGAGAATTTCATCAGAATTTATAAACACTGGTTTATTCACAAATGCCTCCATACTGCCTATTGGCAAAAGTTATTTTCTAAGATATGGGAGATAAATATATGCAAAAAGTGCAAGTGTCAACATAAAAATGTAAAAAGTGCATATTTATGCTAGATATGTTTTTTTAAAAAGTGCACTATCCACAATTTATGGAGATACAAAATGCAAATAGCGGAACAAGATTCTAATCTTTTAAAAGGGTTTTCTCAGAAAGAAAAGGAAACTATAACTTATCTTTTGATTGCCTTAAAAACTCAATATATAAAATCACAGACTTCTTGTTTTCTTCAGAAAGATCACGATAAAAATTCATAAATTCTTGATCAACATCATTGAAGAAATTGGGGGGGGGCTCGTTAAAAAACTCAGCTATTTTAACTAATTCCCCAATACTTATGCTTCTTGATTTTCCATTTTTGTAAGGATTAATCATTCTGCTTATAGTGGATTGATGGATTCCCAAGTAGGCGGCTAGTTCTATTTGAGCACCGTGTCCGCGCTCGTCTAATTTTTTTTCTAGCCATTGTTGGATACTTTTTTCAATATTGCTACTCATAATTTAAATATTATCCCTAAAAATACGTAAAATGCAAAAATGTGAAAGGTGCATTTTTTGTTGACATATGTAAAAAGTGCAATTATTTATTGTGCTGTTATGGAGATTACATATGCCTTCGAGATTAATTATAAAATATTTAGGTGGTTTCAAAACTGTAGCAACCATAGTGCAAAGAGATGTGTCATCTGTTTATAGATGGCGTGACATGCCAGCAAAACACCAGCAAAAAATTTTAGATTACGCACGTGATCATGGGATAGATTTGCGTCCAGAAGATTTTTTTTATCCCGAGCGCTTGCAGAGATTAATGCAAGAGCAACACCCCCCATTGTCGAAAATTAGCAAGAGCTGCGGTGTTGATCAGAAGGTCGATAGATTGCAGCATTAAGGAGATCAAAATGAGTTCGAATGAAATTTTATGGATAGCAGTGGTTTCAGTTTTGCTCTTAAGCGGAGTGATGTTTCGTATTGCATTGCATTATCGCGATCAAGTTAAAGCACTTAAAGAGCAGGTTCAAGATATTAAGAAAAAAATGAAAGAGAATGAGTTTAGGTATTTAAAGGAAAGCAAGCAGACAATTGATGAATGTGATGCGGATCTTGAAGAACGTGACAAGGAAATTAAACAACTGAAACAAAAGATAGAAGAACTAAAACAAAGTATAGATGCGTACCGAGAAGAGTTTAAACGGAAAAGTGAAAAGATACAGGCACTAAAAGCAGATGTGCAATCACGCGACGAGGAAATTCAAAGACTAACACAAGAGCTTAAGCCGCGTGATGAAGCAGTAAAAGCGCCGCTTCATAAGAATAAGAAGAGTAAGAAGAAGGGTAAGTGAGGAGAGAGGGATGGGCTTAATTGCACTTATTATATCTTGTATTGCTAATTTGTGTTCATGTTATGCGGTTTATACCAATTTTAAAAACATAAAAATGCTTAGACAAGCGATAAAAGAACGAGATGAGTTAATAGCGTCACAAAAAGCGTTGATGGAAGGACAGCTAGCAGAAAAAAATGAGTTAATAGCGTCACAAAAAGCATTGATGGAAGAACAGCTAGCAGAAAATGAAGAGAAAATACAACATTTACAAAAATTACAAAAAGAAGTGCAAGAACGTTTGTTGGAATCTGAACAGAAGAAATCTAAAGAGCAAGAATATTTGACTGAATATGAAAATATTTATGAAAATCTTCAAGAGTCTGAAGATGTTCGTGCGCTTGTAAGAGAGTTTGTAGAAAAAGCCCCAATTGTAAATGAAGAAGATGATAGAACGCAAAAGATACTAATACAATTGATGAAGGATGAGCAGAAAAAGAATGAAGCAATTGAAATTATTGAAGATTTCAATAGATGGTTTATGGCAAAACAATCGGTTACAGTTGCAGAAGCCAATAAATGGGATAGGGCACAATATTTATCATTTCTTCTTATGAAACCAAAGCCAATGACATGGGCCGAGTTGGCTGAAAAAAGCCCTGAGGAACAACAGCGTTATTCATCATGTTGGAAAACGGTTATTTATTGAATGGAAACAGCTTGGAATACAACAGATCGGATAGTTTATTACTTGGTTTAATATTAAAATATTCGGGGCAAAAAGTCACTTTTTCTGGTGGATTTAAAGGATTTACGGCAGTGTGCTCCATAGTCAATATTAAAGGAATTTCTGAGTTTCTGTCTATAGGAAAAACACCAATAATTAGTCCTAATAGACCAGAAGGTTTGAGGCTAAATGGATCAATATCGCTATGTATGGGTGGATCGACTCGAGGTTTCTTTAAGCATAAGTGTTTTTCCTGTTGAGGATGGATGTAATGTAGTGCTCCTAGTGATTGTGGCAAAAGTTCACGATAGCATGCGGACATAAAGATAAAAAGGCTATTATCCTGTATGCTGATAGAGTTGATTTTAATTGTTTGTTTTGTAGCATTTGTAATGATTAAAGATACATATATTACTGGAAAGATATCATTAGGATTATCACTTATCCATGAACTGTGTGTGGTAACACGGAGCTTTTTTTCTTCTAAAATCTCTAATTGTTTTTCCAGAACTGTGGCAAGCTTTTTCATTGATATCGCTTGTTGTCTAGTTGATTTAGCTATGTCCATGGCATTGGCTAATTCTGTTTTAAATTTTTCTCGATCTTCCTTTCTCAATTTTTCATCTTTTTCTCGATCTTCCTTTCTCAATTTTGCAGCTTCTATGCGATCTTCTTCTCTTGATTTTTCAGCTTCTATTTTGTCTTCCTTTCTTAATTTCAATGTCTGTTTAATAGAACGAAAAGCAAAAATTGCTGATAATAAAGCACCAACCGAAGAAAGTGCTGAAAATAATACAGAAAACGCTGAAAATAATACAGGATGCTGTTCTATCCAATTTAAAACTGCTTGCATATTTTACACACCGTTCTTTCTTTCATTTTCGGAAAAAAACAACCTAATAAAACACATTGTGTATGGAGAGGCGCAGTGAATAACACGATTCTTTGTTTTGATCTAGGTACCAAAACGGGGTGGGCGATACGTGGTGCAAGTGGTGACATGTTCAGTGGTACCGTGAATTTTCAATCGCGCCGTTTTGAAGGCGGTGGAATGCGTTATTTGCGTTTTAAACAATGGCTATCAGAAATAAAGCAGACAGCAGGTCAAATTGACGCGGTGTATTTTGAAGAGGTGAGGCGTCATAAAGGTACAGATGCAGCGCATGTTTACGGTGGTTTGTTAGCAACGTTAACGGCGTGGTGTGAACAGCATCAGATACCGTATGAGGGGATACCAGTAAGTACAATTAAGAAAGCGACGACAGGCAAGGGGAATGCGTCGAAAGAAGAGATGATTAAGGCGGTGCGTGCAAAAGGGCACAATCCGAAAGATGATAACGAAGCAGATGCTTTAGCAATTTTATATTTAGTTAAAGAAAGGGAATTGGGGTATGTCCATTAAATTACCATGGACGAGGCTTTTTGCATACAAATGGCTTCTTACTCTTGGTTGTTTGTCGCCGACCGAGAAATGTATCTATGTCATGTTGCGACTTCTAATGCTCCATACTGGTGAGCCTATTTTAAAGGACTTAAGGGTATTAGCTTTTTGGGTTGGTTATCCAGTAGAAGAGTTTGAAACAGCTTTGAATTCCTTGATTGAAGGTGGATTCATCATACGTTTAGACAATGGTGGGTTGTGGAATTCAGAAGTTGGAAAAGAACTCAACAGTCTCAGTGAAGAAGAGCTAGATAATTTCACTTGCAATAATAATAAAGAAAGGGAGGTGAAGTATGTCAACTAAGTTGCCATGGACGAGGCTTTTTGCAGACAAGTGGGCAATAGTTGTTGATTATTTGCCTGCTGTAGAGGGCAATATCTATATGCGATTACGGTTACGTATGTTGCATACTGGTGAACCTCTTTTTTATAATATTAAAGTTTTATCTAATTACACGGGTTATTCAGTGAAGAAGTTTGAAGCGGCACTGAATGTTTTGCTTGAAGAAGGATATTTCATTCGTTTAGCAGATGGTCGCTTGTGGAATTTAGATGTTGAAGAGGAATTAAAAGAAGCAGCTTTTATTGAAGAGCAGGAGGGTAATTATGGCAAATAAATTACCTTGGGTACGTAATTTTTATCAAGAGTGGATTATGGACTTTGCTGGCACTGATGCAGCAGAAAAAGCCACTTATAGTACACTCACTGCTTTTATGTATAGAACTTGTGAACCTCTTTATGATGATGCCTCTGTTTTAGCACGTGCTGTTGGCTGTTCAGTACAAACTTTTAAAAAATCATTAGAAAAACTCATTCGAAAAAAATTAATTATCCGCTTGGAAAATGGAAATTTATGGAGTGCACAAGTTGAAGAAGAGTTACTAAATTGCAATGAGAATTTAGAAAAATCTTCAGAAAAGGCATCAAAAGCAGCAAAAGCTAGATGGGATAAAAACAAAGATAAAAGTAATGATGATGCATGTGCAATGCATGAGCAATGCACAAGCAATGCATACGCAATGCACGAGCAATGCTTGGAAATGCACAATAACATTAAC
>NZ_JBHIPD010000010.1:0-82155 GCF_042195865.1 Bartonella sp. AP36NXGY
ATGGTTGATGCCATTTGCTGGAGATACTATGCAAAGGGTCAACAAGCCCTTGCTGTTGAACGCGTTTATGCAGCAAATTTTGATCTTGCAGACTATGGACCCATTTTAAAAGCAGGTATCACCATAGTTTTGCCGTCCCTCCCCTATCCGAAAGCCACACCAGTGATCAGAATTTGGGGTAGCAAATCATGAAACCTTTTTGCACAGTGATGGCAAATGGAGAGGACATCACAAGAATGCTGATGGACTATGTTTTGTCGATTGAAATTACCGATGAAGCAGAAAACAAAAGTGACCGTATCACTATAGAGCTTGATGACCGCGCACGTGACAGTGATAACGGCTTTCTTGATATTCCTCTTATCGGAACAATCATTTCTGTCACACTTGGCTATGAAGGCGGCAAAAACCGCGATATGGGAGCCTATCTGATTGATGAAATCTCTGTAAGCAGCCCACCACAAAGCTTAAGTGTAACAGGGCGCGCCGCCTCTATGAACACGTCTTACAGAACCCCCAAAAGCCAATCCTATCACCAGCAAACCCTTGGAAGTATTGTTCAAGAGATAGCACAGCGCAATGGCTATACACCAAAAGTTGACCCTGCTCTTGCTAAAATTGTTGTGCGTCACATTGATCAAACTTCTGAAAGCGATATGGCTTTTGCTACGCGCCTTGCAGAAGACTATGATGCGGTAGCAAAACCCGTTGATGGCAAGCTTGTTTTGGCTAAACGGGGGGAAGGCAAAGCCATCACTGGTGAAACACTCCCTATTGTTGTTATCCATGAAAAACATTGCACCTCTTGGGATTTTAAATACAGCGCACGGGATGAAGCAGGTGCAGCAAATGGCTTAGAAACAGATGTGGGAGACGACCAAAAAGCCGCTGCTGATGCACGAGAACCAGAGGAAATTGAGGAAGGCGAAGATGTGATCCATATGGATGAAAGTGACAGAGCATCATCATCTGAATCAGAAAAAGCAGAAAAAGAATCTGAGAAAGAAGAAGACAAAGAGAAGAAAGGCGGTGTTCTCGCAACCTATCATGATATCCGCAGTGGTGAAAAAAAAGAAGTCAAAGTTGGTAATCCGCCGTTTCATGAACTCAAATACACCTACCACAATCAATCAGAAGCTGTTGCGGCCATTGCTGCTTATCGCAACAAATCATCTCGTGGCAAATCTTCTTTCTCATGTGATATTGGTGGTGATCCGTTTGTGCAAGCAGAAGCAAAGCTTGTTCAAGAGCCCCCTTTCCGCCCCTATATTCCAGCAGAATGGCGCATCAAGAGCGTTAAGCACAAACTTGATAAAACGGGTGGTTACACCACAAAAATAGAGTGCGAACTTTTTGATAAAGCGCAAGAAGATGCGGCTGGAAACGTTGCAAACACCACACCAGACAAGGATGATACCCTTGATCCAAACGCCCCACCAGACGCATGCGACGAAGGCGAAGGCGTCATCCATATGGATGAAGAGGATAGATAAACAAAGCTATTTTATGATGATAAAAAGAAATACTATTTTTATTTTACTATTCCTAAAAATACAGCTAAACAGCGTTCAATTTCTACCATTTTATCTGCATGAATGGAGCCGAAAGCTGGACTAATTTTTTCACATCTTACCGTCATAATCTTATCAATCATGACTTGCGAAGGTTTTTGCAAACCATTTTTAGCGTTTGGCTGAATCGTAATGCGGAGTAATGGCGCATCAACAAGTGTGCTAGTAATGGGTAAAACTGTTACACTTGTATGTTCATTGAATTGATTAGCTTGAATGATTAACGCAGGTCTTGGTTTACCAAAATCGCCTTGCATAGCTATTGTGACGAGAGATCCACGCATCATTCTGTCCAGCCATCAATATCCATTAAAGATTGATCCATCAACAACTGCATAGATGTATCTGTTTTATCCATTTTTGCGACTAAGCGACATTGGCGTCGGCACTCTTCTGCAAAGTTCGGTTGACGCGTATCTGGTACCCAAATTTGCATTAAACGCAAACCTGCTTTTCTTTGTGCGTTGCGATGTTTTTGAACGCGTTCATTAACGTGCATTGTAGCCATAACAAAATCTCCATTATGTTTCATGTAACGTATAACACAGAAAAAAGTTACATGAAACACTACTTTTAATAAAACGCAATAATTACAATTTTAATCTATCAATCTGCCCCACCTTTTGTGGGGCTTTTTTATAGGAGCAATACATGAGAACAATATCACCAGAAGGGTTAGCACTGATTAAACAATGGGAAGGTTTACGTCTCAATGCCTATAAAGATGCCATTGGAGTGTGGACCATTGGTTATGGACATACAAACAATGCTGGAAAACCTTTTGTTCATAAAGGCATGGCAATCACTGAAAAGCAAGCAGAAGAACTTCTTTGCCAAGACTTAAGACAATTTGAAAATGCTGTTGAACGCGCTGTTACAGTTTCATTAACAGATGAACAATTCGCGGCGTTAGTGTCCTTTTGCTATAATGTAGGAACAGGAGCCTTTTGTAACTCGACACTGTTAAAAAAGCTCAATCAAGGTGAATATGAAGCTGTCCCTGCAGAGCTACAGAAATGGACCAAAGCAGGCGGAAAGCGTCTTGAAGGTCTCGCACACCGGCGTGCAGCAGAAGCAGGCTTATGGGCGAAAGGTGCTTTTGTTTCCTCTAACTACCAAACCGTAGAAACGCAAGCACCAACGGGACTTTTTAAAGCTGAAGCTCTTGCACCAGTTATTGGTTCTTTTTCTGGGCTTGGAGGCTTATTAGCAGGCAATGGTCCAGTACAATGGGCATTTGCTACCATTATGGTTTTAGCCGCATGTGCTGGCATTTTCTTTGTTGCTAAACGTTTTCAGGAACACCGTTTATGATCTTATGGATGAAAAGAAATCTGCTGTTAATAGGCGCGGCTCTAGCCGCTTTTTTTATGGCTTTGGCAAAAGCTTTTACCCTTGGAAAAAAGGCAGAACAGCAAAAGCAAACAGAAAAAACCTTAAAAGCAGCAACAACACGGCTGGAGGTGGAAAATGAAGTTAATCAGAAAAGTGATACTGATGTGCGTACTGCTCTCTCTCGTTGGTTGCGGGACAAATAAGTATGTCTCTTGTGTTGGTTGGTTGCCAATTTATTTAGAGAGGCAAGATGTTAACGTCATCAGTTCCAATTTAGCAAGAGATATCTTAAAGCATAACAAGCAGGGCGAACGTGTGTGTGGGTGGAAACATGGCTAAGAAAAAAACAAAAGACGATACAGAGCTTACAGAAGGAGAAAAAGAAATCCTTCAAGAAATTATCATGACCTACAAAAGTATAAAAGTGATGTCACGTTATACGAGATGGATTGTACTCATTATACTCTTGCTAGCGCTTGATTTTTCACGTCTTATAGATGCATTGGTAAATATTTTTACACAAAAACCAAATATCCGACTCTAAATACATTCTGAGATGTGCGAAACTGTTTAGCAAATGAATTATCAATTTCGCGCATCTCGCAGATGCAAGAAATAATGTCGTTTTACACATCTCAAACAGTGGTTTTCAAAACATTAACAATTTGATCCCCTTAGGTCGCTCCTGTTATAAATGCAGCCCACTGTTCCATAAGGGTATGTCGTTGTTCTAAAAAATCTGTCCGCATATAAGCTTTTGTCACTGAACTCCCAACGGAATGCGCAAGAACAGTTTCAGCAATCTCAAATGGTGTTGACGTTGTTTCTGCTATCCAGTCACGAAGACTAGATCTGAAACCATGGGGTCTATAATCAAAACCTTTGTCTTTCATGAATTTAGAAAGTGTTACATCAGATATAGGCTTTCCAGAACTCCCAGCAAATAAAAAACCATTTTTTTCAAAGGGGAGAGATTTTTCAATCACTTTTAAAGCTTCATCACTCAATGGCACGCGAAAATCTGAAACCTTTCCTACAATGCCCTTCATATTTTCTTTTGGTATCGTCCATATATCTTTATCAATTTGTTCAAGACGCAAATAGCGCAATGGATACGACCGTACTCCAGTCAAAATAAGCAACTTCAGTGCTAAATTTGAAAGAATCTTATCATCCAAGCTTTGATAAAATGCCGGAACTTCCTGCCATGGCATAGCAGGAATATTTTGAACATTTTGAATAAATTTTCCCAATAAAGCTTTTGCTTTTGGTACCAATTGCATGTCCACATCTATACCACGTGCTGCGGCATGTTTTATAGCAATATTCAAACGTGATAAAGCCTTGCTCGCTGTTTCATTTTTTGTTTTCCAAATAGGCAACAAACACTCTTTTATATCAAATTGCGTTAATTCAGTAATTGCTATATCCCCAAGTTTAGGAAAAACATGCAATGTAAGAGGTGCTAACCACCTTGCTGCTTTACCTTCATTTTTCAATTCGCTTTTTTTGGCTTCAAAAGCACTTAAAACTATTTTTTGTAAAGAAATACTATCAACTGCCTGCCGTAATTTTCATTTTTCCTTTTACGAATCGGGTCAATACCTTGGTGCAAAAGGTCACGGCAAGCTGTAGCTTTAAGCCTCGCTTCTTTCAAAGATACAACGCTACAAGAGCCTAATCCCATTTCACGACGTTTTTTATTGAAATCAAATCGAAAAATCCAACGCCCTTGATTTTGGGCTGTTTTGATAAGCCATAGCCCAGCTCCATCAGCATATTTTCCTTTAGATAGATTTTTTACAGATAAGACAGACAGTCTATCACGTGTTCTCGTTCTGCTAACCACCTTCTGAACCACCTTTTGAATCGCACTTGGAGCGATTTCATTTGATAGCAAGATTATATACAAAAGGCAATTTTATAAATAAAATCAAATAAAAACAGTTAGTTATAAATATAGAAAAAAGTAAAACGCGCAATCAGGTGATAGCGTAGAGAATTCTAAATAAAGAAAAAATAGGTGCACGCCGTCCGCACCACTCTATGTAAATTTTCTTTATTTTCTCATTACTTAGATAGTAAAAACTCTCTTTAAGTTTACTGTTTGCAACTCTATAACGGTATTATAAAGTGATAACTGTAATAATATGAAAGACGAAGCAATCCTTCTTTGCCAATAAATGTTTCAACCACACCTCGTGAACTAAAAATTTTTTATTCTTAACAATTAAGAATCTGAGTAACTCTTCCTTACCTCCTCATTCTCACTCAAAGTCAAAGCCCCCTTTTTTTACCATAAAATAGTGTTTACAATGCATAAAATTAAAAAATAAAGGCCCTATCAAAGAAATAGGACCTCTTAAATTTAAGCTCCTTTATCCTACAAAATTAGAATTTGTAAGCTATTCCTGCGCGAAAATCATTCGTCTTATACTTAACTTCAATCTCGTCTTTAAATTTCCTTTTACCAAAATCTGAGTAACGATATTCCGCACGCACAACAAGATGGTCTGTCATTGCAAAATCAACACCACCACCGAGAGTATAACCAATCATCGTTTTTGTTACATCCGATGTCCTATTAAATGGCTCACCTCCCGTAATTACTGTCGACAAAATATCCTGAAACTGTCCATAAGCAACACCACCAGCAATATAAGGCATCACACGCCCTGCAGAAAACCCAACACGCACCCGTGTAGCACCTGTCCATTTTTGTTTTAACGTATGATTAAAAGTTAAACTGTCTTTCTCTTCTTTATCCTCTGCAGAAGAGCGAGAAAAGCCTCTGCCCTGTCTCCTGACAATTTTTGCCTTTTTTCGACTTTTTTCTTCTGTATCTAATTCCTCAGTATCACTACCCGATCCTTCAGTGCCCAATCCTTCAGTTCCACCAGCACTCGATTCATCTGCATGAAATCTTGTTTTTGTATCCTTTTTTTCCGTTAAAATGATATCCGTATCAATCCCCATAATAAAATTATTACCGAGATCAAAATTAACACCCGCATAAAAACCACCTATAAACCCAGAAAGATCGGGCATATGCTGTTTCTCGACAGGTATCCATGGTTTACTTTGACTCCCCTCATCAGGATAGAGAGGAATATTAACATCAGGCACTGTTGCAGAAATCTTACTTGAAAAGCCACCAACTTGCCCCCCGAAATAAACACCTCCCCAAGAAAAAGGTGAAGAAGCAACAACTTCTGAGGCAACATGTACTGGCTCTTCGTGAGCCACCACATCTGCAGCCTGTACTATAGAAGGTGAAATCAAAGAAAAAACAGATGCTGTTATAAATTTTGTATTCATAAAATTATACCCCATTGCTAAATTTAAATATAATCAAAAATCACATTTAGAAAAACAAAGTTTTATAAAATCTTATGCTGCAAAATCGCATATACTCCTTTATAGTTACATTTAAATCTATTACTATATTAATATATCATTACATCAAAATTTAATATTATCAAATAAATTTTAAAATATTATAATAATGATTACTTCAAATAATAAATATTTAATAAAAATACCTATTATCTTGTCAAAAGGAGGAAATATAAAACATTTTGTATTAAAATTACCGCAAAAAAATCACAAAATAGTATATTTTATGCCTTTTTTTATGAAAAAATTCTAAAAATGATGTAATTATTTTTAGAAAATCGATGTTCATTAACAATACTATAAATACCTCAATATTCTTACATCCAAAATGCATACTGTAGATTCTACATAGTATAAAAAAACATCCATTTTATACTAAAATCATACTTTTTTTTACCATTTTCTAAAGGATGAGATTATTAATTACACACAATATCATTATCCTTCTAAATCTTGTCCCCAAACAAAAATTCTCAATCATTTTATTTAAAAATTGCTCTTCCCCTACTGATTTCTATATTATCATCTGCCTTTATTGCAAAACGGTCTTTATTAGGAAAAGTTATAAAACATCCCTTCATACAAATTGTAATTGTTTGATGAGTATTTAAAGAAATTTTTGAAGGTATACTTCCTTCAACAACAATAAGAGATTGTATCTTTAAATCAGTATTCTTCACTGTTGCAGCAAAAGCTGTTATGGTAAAAATACTTAATAGAATAACTGTAATCAAAATATAAGTATATTTCAGCATTCTAAGATTCCTTCCTCAGAAAAACGCTTATATAGGCTAAATTGAAGAGCATTGGTTACATGAGAAGATGAGGTAATATTAGGCACATAAATAGCCAAATTAAAGGAAAAACTCTTACGATCAAATGCTGTAAAACTCACCTGTGGGATAGGATTTTTTAAAACGCCTTCTGTCGCAGAAGCAATCTCTAACAAAATTTCAGCAACATGCTCTGGAGCAACCTTAGATGATACAGTAACTGGTATATCAATTCGTCCTACTTTATTACGTCGTGTCCAATTACTAACGTTGTTATTAATAAGGCTTGAATTGGGAATAATAATCGTCTTACGCTGAATTGTCTCAAGTTCCGTTGCACGCACACTAATACGCTTAACAACACCCCCTACTGATCCAGATTCTATATAGTCCCCTATTTTAAATGGTCTTCCAACTAAAATAATAAGTCCAGAGACAAAGTTTTGGACAATATTCTGTAAACCAAAACCTATACCAAGTGAAAGTCCTCCAGCAATAAGAGCGAAATTTCTAAGATCCAAACCTGCCATTGATAATCCGGTCAAAGAAGATACAACAACGCCTCCATAACTTATCACTGTTTTGATAGAATTACGTATACCAGAATCGAACTCTCCATGAACCAACACCACATTATCTAACCAACCAATAAATCGGCGAATAAGAAACCAGCAAACACAAAAAGAAATAATTCCTGTTACAAGAGAAATCAAAGAAAGACTAATATTTCCAATCTGAAAACCGGTCACCGATTGCCACAAAACTGCTTTTAAATCAGAATAGGAAAATCCAAACTGTACAGCAATTGGCATTGCACAAAATATAACAACAAATAAATTGAGAAAAACGCTCACAAAAACTCCCAATTGATTCATCGTTTTTTCTTCTAAATGAAACCTCTGCATCAAAAGATGACCAACCGTTGTTTTCATAAATTGGTCTTTAGTTCCAAGTGCTTGAGCGCTTTGTATTCCTAAATACATGAGAACTAAAAATGCTCCATCAATCATAATTTGCTGCGTAATAAAACGCGCAAGTCCAACGTAACCTAAAAAATTCAATACAAAGAGCAGTAACCCCAAGCCAATAAGAGGAATGCGTATATAAAATGGCCAAAAGTATGGCTCTTTTTTTTCTTCTTGAACACGCCTACGTCTAAACCGCAAAGGTACAAATGATATTATAAATAGCAATATCGCTACAAGAAAAACAGCAATAAAACTTTTAGCAATTGTTAAAGATAGAGGCGCTGAAATGATTTGATAAATACTATCAAGAACAGCGTCAAATGCCAAAATACCCCCTAAAGAAGTGAGTAAAATCACTAATTGATAAGCAGACGATGATGTAATCTTGAGAAGACCTACATGGGGCCTATTCGATGATAGAAGAACAACAGCTAATCGATTGATTAAAAATAATAAAATAATTTGACAACCTATCATATCAAAAACTGTTGTAAGCTTACCTGGATCTAAGTTAAAACTACGAAACAAAAACAACACAAGATAAACGCAAAGAATACATACAAGTGAAGGTAAGAGAACTGAAATAAAGGCGATCAATAAGCGTTGTAAATAAGATATTTCCTCATTAGACTTCGTAAAGTGGCAATACACATGAACAAGAACTTTTTGAGAAAAATACGAAAGTCCCAAAGTAATAAAAAGTGGAATTAAAAAGCAAAGAAATAGTTGTAAAAACTTGAAGTAAAATATAAAATTCCACCAAGAATTTAACAACACAAGAAAATCTGATGAAGCCTCTTTTGTTTTTTGGACGAGATGTTTAACCATCGGAATCGAAAACTCAAGCCTATACGTAAGCGTGCGTTTAAAAAGCTCCCGAGATTGAGAAATAGAAAGTTCAGCTATTCTATTTGCCGCTAAGAAAATTGCTTCAAAACGAAGCATGATACTGTTAATTTTAGCTTTTTGCTCTATCAAATAGGAATATTCCTTCACAGAGCTTTTCAGTTTTTTCACGTCACGATGGAGCTCCATTAATTGATCAAGAAGTGTATTAATCTCATTAAGAGGAGGACGCAAAACAAATGCTGCCTCAATAGCACGTTCACTGATATCTTGTGCACGTAACCGTAATTCTTCTAAAGCACGCTCATCTTCTGGCTTTCTGTCAAAATCTCTTTTTAAAGTTTCAGTATTTTCTTCAAGAGTCTTAATAATCAACTGTTGTTGCAGAATAATTTCATCAACTGAATAAGAAGCTATCGTTTGTTCGACAATTGTATTTTGTGCCCCCCTATTACCCCATGCACCAGAATTAAATACAAAGATAATCCCCAAAAGAAGGAAAAGTATGTGGATGTTTTTTCTACAAAATGAATACATATCTACCTTATGAGCACAAAAGGGATTTTATTTTTCTCTTTTAAATATGGTATAAAGTAGATATTTTCAACTTTTATAGAATAATCTTATAAAAGCTTTCCCTTATCCTATAATACTGGTAATAAGATAAAAGAATGATAAATAAGCTGAACTCAATAAGATTAAAGAAGGCACTCTAGCATGTTTTTTTTGCACCTTTATTGCAAAAAAGAAGATTTTCTTCCTTTGACAACCTGGATTTTTCTATCCAGTTTAGGTGTATTCTTGACAAGCAACCTAGAAACGCGTGCTTATTTAGTCAAACAATCACACACCAATAATGTCATTAAAACGAATAGATTTGATTTACATCATAAGTGTGATCAGGTGAATGTTACCACAACTGAAAACAAAAAACTTGTAACACTCCATACAGAATCTATTTTTATGAGGACCTTTCAAAAAATCCTAACATTGGATTTCTTTTTAATAAAGATTCCAGCTGTTGACACACGATTTCGTAACGTTAAAACACAATATTTCTCAAATAAACGCGCTCCTCCCAATGAACATACTTAATTCTCTTCCTTGAATATAAAAACGATCATCTTATTTTACTTGTGCTTTTAACTTTGAATAACTGTTAGATTGCCTATTTACGGAATATATCATGCGTACACCTGGTTGGTTAACTACCCTTTATTGTTTTATTCTTTTAAGCAGCATTTATGTTGCCTTACCCAATTTATTTTCACACGAACAAGTTAAAAACTCGAAATTCTTACCCGACACCCGTGTAGCACTTGGTCTTGACCTTCAAGGAGGCTCTTCTCTCCTGCTCGAGGTTGATAGCAAAACGTTAAAACGCGATCAGTTACATATAGTTTTAAGCAATGTGCGCAATGTATTGCGTGAAAAACAAATCCGCACCTCAAGTGTGCGTATCGTTGAAGATAGCGTTATTGCCCTTATTTCTGACCCATCGCAAACTGAAAAAGCACTCTCTGCTTTGAAAACATTAATAACCCCCATACACAGTAGCTTTGGCACAACAGAACATAACATCACGATCAGTGCTCAAAATGAAACTCTCCGCGTCACATTAACAGAAGCTGGTATAAAAGACCGTGTCAGCAATGCTATTGAACAAAGCTTAGAAATCATCCGTCGTCGTATAGATCAAGTTGGTGTTTCAGAACCAGCCATCCAAAAGGTCGGAAATGATCGTATTATGGTCCAATTGCCTGGACTACAAGATCCAAAACAACTGCGTGATCTTTTAGGAACAACCGCTAAGATGAGTTTTCATCTTGTTCCTTCTAATGTGGACCCCAATAACCCCCCTATAGGTGTTTCTATTCTCCCTGGATACACTGATGCAACACAACATTATGCAATTTATGATCAAATTGCTTTAGATGGAAATGTCCTGAAAGATGCCCGTGCAGGTTTTGACCCCCAAATACCAGGACGTTCCATTATTTCATTTACGCTAGATTCCGCTGGTGCAAAAATATTTGCCGATATAACACGACAAAATATTAACCGTCCTTTTGCCATTGTTCTGGATAATAAAGTTTTAACCGCTCCGACCATCAATAGCGTCATTCCCAATGGACAAGGTCAAATTACAGGAAACTTTGACCCCAAAGAAGCCTCAACTCTGGCTGCTCTGCTTCGTGCTGGTTCCCTCCCCGCACCACTCACGGTCATTGAAGAGAGAACCGTAGGTCCAAATCTTGGTGCTGATGCTATCCAAATGGGACTTTACACCGGCATAATTGGCTTTATTCTTGTTGCAATTTTTATTTTTCTTCTCTATCGTATTTGGGGATTAATTGCCAATATAGCACTAGCTCTGCACACGATTTTAACATTTGCTGCACTGAGTCTTTTGGGAGCTACGCTTACGCTGCCTGGTATTGCTGGTATTATTTTAGGCATCGGTATTGCCGTTGATGCTAATATCCTTATCAATGAACGTATCCGTGAAGAAAGTCGAAAAGGTGTGGGTGCTTTTGCAGCCCTAGATCGTGGATTTAAACACGCTTTTGCAACCATTGTTGATGCAAATGTTACAGCAATTATAGCGACCGTCTTACTATTTTGGTTCGGGACCGGTCCCGTTCGTGGTTTTGCCGTAACAATGTTGCTTGGTATTATCATCTCCATGTTTACAAATATCACCATTGTACGCATCATCATGATTTGGATCGTTCGTAAATGGAAAATTAAAAAATTGCATATTCACTCTGCTTTCAACATCATGCCACAAAACACAACTTTCCACTTTATGAAAGCACGTTTCATTGGTATTGGCGTCTCAATTGTTTTATCAATGGCTTCAGTTTTTCTCTTTTTTAAGCCTGGATTGAATTTTGGTATTGATTTCATTGGCGGAAGCCAAATGAGTATTACCACGAAAGGACCAGCAGATCTAGCAACTCTGCGTTCCAAGCTTTCTACTCTTAATATTGGTGAAGTTACCTTGCAAAATATTGATAACGAAAATACCGTATTAATTCGCATGCAGAAACAAAGCGGTGGCGAAGCACAACAAACCACCGCCATTGATAAGGTCAAAACAGCTGTACAAAATATCTATCCCGATACCACATTCGATCAAATAGAAGTTGTTGGTCCCAAAATTTCAGGTGAGCTTGCCACAGCTGCTTTTACTGCTGTTATTCTTGCGGCTATTGCCATGTCTCTCTATATATGGTTACGCTTCGAGTGGTTCTTTGCCATTGGAGCAATTATCACTCTCATTCTAGACACCACAAAAATGATTGGCTTTTTTGCTTTATTTCAATTTGATTTTAATTTAACGGCTATCGCCGCACTCTTAACAATTGTTGGATATTCTATAAATGATAAAGTTGTCGTCTATGATAGGATGCGCGAAAATATGCGTCTTTATAAAAAAATGCCGTTGCGCGAGCTGATTGATCTGTCAATTAATCAGGTTCTTGTACGTTGTTTTTTTACATCAGCCACAACAATTCTTGCGATGCTCCCCATGGCGATATGGGGTGGAAGTGCTGTTCATAATTTTGCATTACCCATGGTCTTTGGGATTATTATTGCAACATCATCCTCTATCTTTATTGCTGCTCCTATTTTACTCCTGCTAGGAAATTGGTGGCGTGAGCGAAATAATCGTGCAAATATCAAAGTGAAATAAAAATGCCCTTTAATGCGTATGGTACATCTCGCCTCTCTTCTCATAGAAATATAGTCGTTTTCATTCATTCGCTTTTTGATCAAGAATAGTAAATAATCCATGCTCCACGACACACCACTTATCACAACTATTGTTGCAGGCTTATGTTTAGCATTTCTCTTGGGAATGATTGCTAGCCGTTTACGTATTTCACCCCTTGTAGGCTATTTGTTAGCTGGTGTTATTGTGGGACCCAATACAGGCGGATTTAAAATAGATTCCGTCATCATTAATCAACTTGCTGAAATTGGTATTATTTTGCTGATGTTTGGTGTTGGGCTCCACTTTTCATTAAAAGACCTTTTATCTGTCAAAGCTATTGCTGTCCCCGCTGCTATTGCACAAATGGCATTTTCTACTTTTCTAGGTTTGTGCCTTGGTCTGATTATGGGATGGGGCTTTAGTGGTAGTTTGATTTTCGGTCTTGCTTTATCCATAGCAAGTACCGTTATCCTGCTACGTGCTTTGCAAGAGCGTCATCTTATTGAAACAGAAAAAGGACGCATTGCCGTTGGATGGTTGATTATTGAGGATTTAGCAATGGTCCTTATACTTGTCCTCATCCCTTCCTTGGCAAGTGCCCTCAGCAATACCAAAAAAGAAGCGTTGGATCCTCTTGTTCAATGGTTGGATTTAAGTATTTGGGGTATTTTTGGTCTCACCATCCTGAAGGTAATTGTATTTATTGCACTTATGCTCGTCATTGGGCGACGCGTTATCCCATGGCTTTTAAAAATGAGCGCACAATCGGGATCACGTGAATTATTTCGTCTTAGCGTCTTTGCTATTGCATTAGGAGTAGCTTTCGGAGCCGCTCATTTATTTGGAGTTTCTCTTTCTCTTGGTGCTTTTTTTGCTGGTATGGTCATGAGCGAATCAGAATTAAGCCACCGTGCCGCGGAAGAATCTTTACCACTGCGCGATGCTTTTTCTGTTCTCTTTTTTGTTTCTGTAGGCATGTTATTTGACCCCGAGAAACTCTTAACTCATTTTTTCCCTCTCTTAGCAACCTTATTCATTATCGTAATCGGAAAATCTGCTGTTGCCTTTTTCATCGTTAAAGCTTTTCGCTATTCTAATGCAACAGCTTTGACTATTTCTGCAAGCCTTGCCCAAATCGGAGAATTTTCCTTTATCCTTGCTGGTTTAAGTTTAAGCTTAGGACTTTTAAACAATGACGCTCATGATTTAATTCTTGGAGGAGCAATTTTTTCTATTTTGCTCAATCCTCTTGTTTTCATTGCCTGTAATAAAATTAAAAAACGTCTAGAAAAAAATTCTGCATCTTCACAAAATACCCAAACAATTATTGATATTGATCCACAAGATCCTGACCAAGATTTTTTACCGATGACCTTAAAAAACAACCATATCGTAATTATTGGCTATAGTCGTATCGGTAAGTGTGTTGCATTATCTTTAATAAATAGAGGTGAACCTATAGTGATCGTAGAAGAATCAAAACGCCTCTCTGATAAAGCGATTGCAGATGGCTTTGAGGCTATTTGCGGCAATATCATTCAACAAGAAATAATGAACGCAGCAAATATAAATAATGCACATAAAGTTGTTATTACAATGCGAAGTACCATTGAAGTAGGAGAATGTATCGTGAATATCCGTGATATGAAGAAAGATATCCAGATAATCACACATGCATTATCCGACACAGAAACAACATATCTCATTGATTTAGGTGCTGATGTTGTAGTAACAGATGATGAAGAAATTGCCAATGGTATTATAGAGTATATAACAGAACGAAGATCTGTAAGGAATATGCTCAATCATGAAAATTTACAGAAAACATAAAATGGATACAGAATCGTGAAAATAAAGCAATTTATATGGCCATTGATTGGTATCTTAGCAATGCTGGTATCTATTCGAATTCTTTATATGAAGCTCTCTGCCATTTCATTTGGGGATGTATTGGAGCGCTTGAGCAATTTAAATGCACAGCACTGGTTATTAGCCTGTTTATGTTCTCTCCTAGCTTATGCTGCTCTTGCTGGATATGATCGAATTGCCTTGCAACATCTAGGCCATAAAATTTCTTGGATTTTTATCGCTATATGTTCATTTACAACCTACGCTCTTTCACACAATATCGGTGCTTCAGTTTTTTCTGGTGCCGTTGTACGCTATCGCGCCTATAAAATGAAAGGATTAAACGGAACAGAAATCGCAATATTAGTAGGTTTTTGCTCTTTTACTTTTGTAATCGGCACAATCTTACTTTTGGGAATCGTTTTGGTGCTGCAACCCGAAATTATCACCCTCATTCATAAAGAACTTCCTGAATGGCTCGGAACAACGGCTGGAGCAATTTTACTCAGCTGTATAGCACTTTATACGTTTGGCAGCTGGCTTCAGTTAAAGCCCTTACGCTTGGGGAAGAAAATTCAACTTTCCTATCCACGACTGAAAATTGTTATTCAACAGCTTCTCATTAGCCCTCTAGAGCTTTTAGGAGCAGCAGGAATTATATATGCTGTTCTCCCACATAACGCAGATATTCATTTTATCTCTGTTCTTGGTGTTTTCCTAGCGTCTTTTACGATAACTCTTCTCTCTAATGCTCCAGCAGGAGGAGTAGGAGTTCTTGAAGCTCTTTTCATAACAGGCATGCCCAATATAAATCCAACCGATGTTATTGCAGCACTTATTGTCTTTAGAATGTTTTATTTGATTATACCGCTCATCCTTTCATTATTTGTGGTCGTCATTTTTGAGGCGCAACAATATTGGAAAAGAGCCCCCAAAACACCACCTGAATAAATAAAAGGCTATCAATGACTTCTTTTTTTATGTACCTATAAAAGAACAAAACACCATCGTGTTGCCAATTTACATATCTTTTTTAAGAAACCTCTTTCAACGCTCTTCTCCATTACACAACAATACCCATAAATGGTATAATAGTAAAGCTATTGTTGCACCATCATCTTTATACTTAATAAAAGAGCAAGCCTGTGCCATTATACTATTTTTCCAATGTTATGATAACTTTTAGCACTTAAGAACATTAATAAGAATTATTTTTATGCCTTTCTTCAATAGTCTTTATCCACACATTAATCCCATTTATGATGCAAAAATGAATGATTTTAATTAATTCATTATAAGAGGGATTGAAACAAAAGAAGTTTATGATAGTAAAGTTTTTTTTAAATAAAGAATAATCAATTCTTTATAAATCAATATATTATAATGAATCTGTGTGGCTTTCTTAATATTTATATTTTTAGAGGTTTAGCTAACGGAAAGACAGCATAGCGTAACCACACAGCTTAATATTTTAAAACTTTAAGCCTCATTAAAGTTTATTGTCTTTCGTTTAACAGGTATTAGCTTTAAACAATTAAACTGATCTAATTTTATTACTTGTATGTCCAGCTAACTACTTTATTTTAGCTTGATTTACCCTCTTGGAATACTGATGATTGTTACAGAAGTTTTTTGTTTAAGCGGGAGAGTTATCAAAAAATATCCACGCTGCTGACACAACTAAAGTGTAAAGTTTCTTCTGTCTTTAAACAATATGCTAAAAATCCAAAAAAAATTTAATCAATTTATATTAAAAGAAGTGAAAACTGTTGATTTTTATACCCCTTTAAATAACACAATTGTCGGTAAGAGGCTTCTCCTTACCAATTGCAACTTCAAAAAAGAAACAATACGCATTAAAAGATCTTTAAATGTCCTTTGGAAGTTCTTTGAGTCCCCTAAAAAGTACAAACACCGATGACTAAGCTATATCAACAATCTTCACTTTTAAACAAACAGATATGGGGAAATCCTACTGCCCAATTTTATTTAGCAACTCGTACCTTAAAAAAAATTACGCAATCAATAAGTTATTTACGGTATAAAATAAAATGGTGGGTGATGAGGGGATCGAACCCACGACCCGCTGATTAAGAGTCAGCTGCTCTACCGACTGAGCTAATCACCCATAAGCTTCTCAAAAGACGAGAATGAGCGTTTCTATAACGCTCCTAAGGATAGATGTCCAGATATTTTGTTGTTTGTTATATAAACTCATTGTCTGTAAGGTTAAAAATATGATATTCACCACTTGATCTTATATAAAAATAAACCCATTATAAGAAGCTTTATAAATAAATGTTCTGATTGTTATACAGAACCTATAGTTAGAGGATTATCGAGCATAATGCCCGAGCGAAAATTAGAGGAACCTTCTTGTGGTTGTAAGCGGGATGGGGCATCATTTTGTTTTATCAACAATCACATGCATTCAAGCAATATTGTGCTGTTTTTTTCTTTGAATATAAGTTTTTTACATTCAATGTTCATGATCCAATATACGAATAAAAGACTATGAATTTTTTTTGTCAATCGCGCGCTTTTAAGCTTCTAAAAGGTAAGGAATGATGGAATGGATCACTGATCCCCATGCGTGGTTTGGTTTGATCACGCTGGTTTTTCTCGAAATTGTTTTAGGAATAGATAACCTTATCTTTATTGCAATTTTAGCTGAAAAATTGCCACTGCATTTGCGTGACCGCGCACGCTTTATAGGTCTTACTTTAGCATTAATTATGCGGCTTTTCCTTCTTACCGTTATTGGATGGGTTATGAGACTCGATAGGGTCATTCTTTCACTTTCATCTTTTGTATTTAGTTGGCATAGCTTTATTTTAATCGGTGGTGGAGCCTTTTTGCTCGCAAAGGGAACGCTAGAATTACATGAAAGGTTAGAAGGAGTATCACATGAAAGAAAAACAGGCGTTGGTTATGCTGTTTTTTGGCAAGTAATCGTCCAAGTCGTGGTGCTGGATGCCGTTTTTTCACTAGACAGTATTATTACCGCAACAGGTATGATTGCAAAAGAGCAGGCAGCAGTTATGTATATCGCAGTCATAGCTGCTATGGGAGTAATGATGTGCGGATCTGGTGCTCTTATGCGTTTTATTAATCGTCATCCCACTATTGTAATCCTTTGTCTTGGTTTTTTGATGATGATTGGTTTTACTCTCATTGTTGAAGGATTTGGTTTTCATATTCCAAAAGGGTATTTGTATGCTGCTATTGGTTTTTCTGTTCTCATCGAAGCTTTTAATCAAATTGGACGTCGTAACCGTGAAAAAATGATTAAAACGAATGATCTACGCAGTAGAACAGCTGATGCTGTTTTGAGGCTCTTAGGAGGAGGAAGCAAAGATAGTCACCTTGCTGAGACTGTAGATGTTATTGCTGAACAGGCCGCAGCTTCTGAGTTGTTTAGACCAGAAGAAAAGGAGATGATTCGTGGTGTTCTCGATTTAGCTGATCGCCCTGTTCGCTCTATCATGTCGCCGCGTAATGAGATTGAGTGGTTAGATTTAAATGCTGATGAAAATGAAATGCGTGAAGAATTACAAAAGGTTAAACATAGCCGCTTAATTCTTGCGCGTGAAAAAGTGGATGAATTTGTTGGCGTTGCGTTGACAAAAGATCTTCTTTTGAATTTGGCTGAGGGGAAAAAGATTAATTGGAAAAAAGCTATGCGAGAACCCCTCGTTGTTCATGAAAATACAAGTGTTTTACGATTGATGGAGCAATTACGTCATTCTTCGATTCAGCTTGCAATTATTGTTGATGAGCATGGATCTTTTGAAGGAATTGCAACACCAACCGATATTCTTGAAGCTATTGCAGGAGACTTTCCTGATGACGATGAAGAACTCATGATCGCAGAACAACTTGAAAATGGCAGTCTTCTTGTTGAGGGATATGCTGATATCCGCCGTTTAAGTGGTTATCTTGGGCGTAACCTTGTGGATGAAGCAGATCGTTATACGACTCTGGCAGGCTTTATGCTTTGGCAGTTTGGTCATTTACCAAATGAGGGAGAAAGCTTTGAAACTGATGGTTTACACTTTAAAGTGATTGAAATGGAACGCAGAAACATATCTAAAATCCTTATTTCTCCACTTGTATCACCAGAAAAAAGCTAGTTCTTTTTACAAGCAAAATGAATAAAAAGATTTTTTTATGATTAAAAATTGAAAAGAATAAGCAGTTGATAACTCAATTGCATTTCATTATTTTTATATTTTTTTAAGCGTAAAATAATGACATACAAAAGTTATATTATCAATGAACTTTCCATTATAAAAAATTTTCATTGATGATTGACGAAAAGCTGGGAGAGAGAAAATGGTGCAAAATTATTTGTCAATGGTCATTAATCTCAAAACAATGAATATATACAATATATTGATTTATAATAATTATTTATTACAATATTACCTTCACATCAAGAAAGCCTCTTTCAAACATCAGATTTCCGCCAATGGATAAAACTCCACCATTGTTGAGTTCACTCAACTGATGATGGCATCTTTAAACCAGACTCTGGCTCCTATAATCTTTTTAGATCTTCTTGATATTTCTTAAGGAGCTATTCCTTAGCTTTTGTTTCGATAAATTTAGCTATTTTTTTCCTTGCAAGAATGAAACTCCACCTCTCTGGAAAGGCCCTTATTAAGAACTTTGTTTTTCTTCCAAATGGTTCATATTTTTTACTACTTTTGCAATGAAAGCGTAGCTGTGTTGCTTAGATTTGACTACTTCTTTGACTAAAGCCAATGCACATTCAAAATGAAGCTGTTGGGTATTTTCATCAAAGCCTAAATGATCCTCTGCACCGAAACTTTGATAATAAGATTGTAAGGTTGCAACATCACCCAATAAAGCCAGTGCACCAATATGAAGTAAGCTATAATCTGCATCATATACCTTGAATAACCTTTATGTGCCTCCAACTTCACTCTATCGCCAAGGTGGTGCTCCATATCTGGAATAAAAGCATTTATGAAGATCAATTTTTTCTATCGCCTATTTCAAGACATAATCAAGCTTAATTCCAACCAATCTGCATATATTCCTTCTTCACAAACTCTCAACCCCTTTTTATAAAAATCAAGTTGTAGATCTTGTAAGTGCTGAGAATTGATAGGGATCAATTACCATACAGGCAGCAGCTAAAATACCAGTACTAATCGAAACTCCAACATCAAATTGCGAATAATCTTTGATAATTGCGTCATTATAAAGAATTTGTACTTCACAATCTGGGAGTTGATAACATGCTGAATAATTATCTAACTCTTTAATTTTTTCAACAGACCAATCAAGATTTTTGAAGAACACTGTTGCACTCTCCATGATTAAAAAATTCTTTGCTCTACCTCAAAAGAGGTTGTATCCATATCAAAAGTCAAAAGCAAAGCAGATTTTTGCAAACAAAAGTGATAACGCCGTGTAAGAGAAGAATCTTATCAATAAGGTCTTTGGTGATTTCTTTTGCAACGTCTAAACGAGATGGAATCTTATTCCCTAAAAAAATATAATAAAGTCAATAGGTTGTGTGCAATTATTCTATATGAATCCCATTTAAAATCTACACTTTTATACGTGATTTAATTAACCATTTTTCATAAACAATTACCATGTATGGATAGACCATAAAACGCATGTAAACATTCAAATGAAGTGAACGCAGCTATCATTCATAACAGTTCATAAATTTTATGATACGTTTTTATCACACACAAATCGCATTATTAAAAACGTAATCGTTTGAAATTATCGATAACATAAATTGCATGCGTTTAAAAAATGGTATGGGGTTTACTCTTTTTTTGAGCTAAACCTTAAAAGAAATAATCATTTGAAACTATCATAGAATAGGTTTTAATTCATTAAGGGCACATAAAAGGATTTAAAGACAAGTCGATTTTAAAGCGCCGCTTACTAAAAAGTTAGTCAATAATAAGCAGACATTATATAGATATTATCATCACAACAGGTAATGAAATTGATAATGTTATGTCGTAGAAATCAAAAGATTTTTAATGATATAACGCAGGCAAACAAGCAAAAAACGTTTTAAAAGTTACAGTTTAAAAATACGAAACCAAATGAAGTCCCCTCAAATTTGAGTATACTTATTAAGATAAAGATAAGTAGATAAATTTCAAAAGGATTGCAATCATATTACAAAGGCATGGTGTTTTACTCAATTTTGAGTCAAAAGCGACAATATTAAAGACTGCTCTACTCTAAAGTTAACGAGCTCAAATTTGGGCTGATTAATTTTGCCAGCCCAAATATGGACCGGCTTATTTGCAGAGAAATTAAGTTTAAATGCAAAGTGAAAATACGCTTATGAGAACCTCACTAAATGAACGTTTAAACGTTTAGAGACATAAAATGATATCTCTATAAATACGTTTGAAACCTAGATTTATAACAGTTTAAAAGCCTTAGATTTTATAAAAAGCGGTTGTTTATTATCTTATGAAAAGCTACTTTTAAAAACCAATGTTCGTAAATGTAAACAACGGGTTTTGTTACAAATATTCACTTAATACGCATTTTCTCTTGAGAGTCTTGATATGAACCTACCAAGCATTGAGACATTTTGATAATGTACTTTGTGTCAAATGACCACTTCAAAAATGCGAGCGTTATTCTTAATACGCTTTATAGCCATACATAAAGTGTTTATAGGTTCTGTAATTCAAATGAGTGATTAAAGATCATATCTGTCATTTACGTTCCTTTTGATCAGTTTTAATCAATAGAATAGAGCGTTTGCAATATGATACGTTTTGTATACATGCATTCATTATTGATTTCTTTTGTATGATCTGTAGCACCTCTATTTACAAGCAGCGTCATATCAATGGCACAGCTTTCTTTTATGATGCGTTTATAACCATCAAAAAAGCGCCCCTACATCTGTCATTTATTCTGTTTATCAATCTTGATAACGTTATTGCTTTCATAAACCTCACAATTTATGGGAACCGAATATAAATCGCTATGTCTTTTTATTCTTGCATTGCCATATACATTACCTCTAATCACGATATAGTCAGGGAGATCTTGGCATTGCCATAAACAGAGCCGTAGAGACCTTAGTATGACACCCCACGCTAGCATTGCCGTAAACCTTGCCTAACAACCGCATGATCATAAACTGCGGCATTGCTATGAATACGTGCACTACCGGATAATTTTGCATTCCCATAAACCCGCGCTTAATGATAAACTCAAACGTTATAAGAAAGATGAGCATTGTCATAAACATGAACACCAAAATACACATGGGTTTTATCACATATAAGGGTATTGCCATACACATAGCCACCAATGGCAGCATTGCCATAGCCCCTTATATTTTCATAAACACAACCAGATTTTACAACACAGACATTATCAGCAACCCAGCAATTACCATCATGAGAGAGATTGCTTTCATTTTCAATAAAAGCATCCAGATCGCCTTTTTTTACATCACCAAAATCGTTTAAAGCACGAATGCGATAATATATATATACATGACCAGTCACGAAATCCATTTGATTGATCTATTCATATTTTGGATGGTTTTTTCTGATTAACAGGAGCGGTTTCATTTGCAATGAAAGAAATAACGGAGGTGTTTTTTGATATAGTTATCATAATTAAACCTGTATGTTTTTAAAAGTTTTGAACAGACATTAAGCCAGCTCCAAACCAAATGTTTGTTGCATCAAGCGCTCTGTTCAACTAATAATAACATATTCATTACCTAGTAGTAGAATACCAACTCCTACACCTGCATAAAGCGAAGCAATAATCCGCCCATATGGCTATGCTGCATGACCATAATAGAACCCAAAACCATCATTGCTACACTCGCAACACCAGCAGCAAAACGGATCAAAAGGACTAAGTGTTAACGCCATGAAAATAATTAAGTGCACTCATTACTATAGCTGCACAAGATAGTATGCGAGGAGCACGAGATATAATCCCAATTACTGCCAAACGTAAAGAACATACTCCCAACTAAATAACCACCATAATTAGTGTTCGGTATATAAGAAAGTTGATTAAAGCTAAACAATCCTTCATCCAACATAACTGGCAGTATTGGTGTATAGAGAAATCACCAGATACCCATATCAAAACCATATCGAATACAGCATTTTGAAACAATTCAAATCTTGACGGTTGTTTTTTCCCCCTTATTATTCCTTTAACTGGTGATATTCCTCATCTGCGTTCCATATCACCATAACAGCCTTTAACTCCAAAAATAGAATAAAAGCAAATTTAGCTATCTATTTTAATGCTCAAAACAATATATTTAGCGATCTACTATCAACATCGCCAGATCAGTTGTACAATAACATATTGAATTAAATGTACTTTTTAAATGTTTATAGTTAAATTGAAAGCATATTTAGATAACCTTGCTTTTTTATCTCGATATTCAAAATGACTAACCGAAAAATTATATACGCAGCCGTAAATTTTACTTCTCTTAAAATCATTTGCTTCTTCGCTGCAAAACTTAATAAACAACTCAAATAACCATTTTCATAAAAGAGGAAATTGGCTTCTTTTTAGGTAATCTTGTTATTTAGGATGATATGAAGTTGAAGAATTTGGTGCACCCGACAGAATTCGAATCTGTGACCTCTGCCTTCGGAGGGCAGCGCTCTATCCAGCTGAGCTACGGGTGCTTCACACTGATTATTAAAATCAGTTATGGTCTTTTAACTAATCATACTCTTAGCTTCAATGCTAAATTATCATTCTAATAAAAAAATTACTCGTTTGTAATTTATCTAACAACGCATTCCTTTTACTTTTTAATGATACTTTACCTTGAAATAACTTCTCTTTATTCAATGCTCTTTTTATTATAAAAAGAGCTTTTATTACAACTTCAAAACTCTCAAAAATAAGTTACAACATAAATTATAAGTATCAGGATAATTTTTAAATGGCTACATTACCAAGTCGCTTTCATTTTATTTCCGCAGAAACTGAGGAGGCTATCAAAGCTACCCATAAATTAATTTCCGTTTATGGTCATTCTTCTCTGGAAGAAACTGATATTGTTGTTGCAATCGGTGGTGATGGGACAATGTTACAAACCGTACGAGATGTCATGAACACAGGCAAACCTATTTATGGTATGAATCAAGGTTCTGTAGGGTTTCTTATGAATGAATTTCATGAAAAAAAATTGCCCAATCGTATTGCTGCCGCACATAAAAAAGAAATCCATCCCCTGCGCATGATTGCAAAATCTGAATGTCAAGATTCTATCGAGGCGCTTGCAATTAATGAAGTATCCCTCTTTCGGCAATCTTATCAAGCGGCAAAAATTCGCATCACCATTGATAACAACGTACGCATGGAACAATTAAGTTGTGATGGTGTCCTCGTCGCTACACCAGCTGGATCAACCGCCTATAATTTATCAGCACAAGGACCTATCTTACCTCTTATGGCTCCCCTTATGGCCCTCACTCCCGTTAGCCCTTTTCGCCCTCGGCGTTGGCATGGAGCTTTGCTTCCCGATACAGTAACAGTGCGCTTTGATATGCTTGAACCTGACAAACGCCCTGTAAACGCTGCTGCAGATAATATTGAAGTTAAATCTGTCCATTCAGTTACTATTTCAATGGCAACAGAAGTAACAGCTTCAATCCTTTTTGACTCAAATCATTCATGGGATGAGCGCATTTTATCAGAACAATTTCGCTATTAATGATTGTATTATGCGTTTTATATGTATATGATTGTTATAGTTAGTTTTTTTGTGAAAACATCTTAACACTTTTAAAGAGTGTAGAATATTGGTTATAATCATCATTAGATAGCGCAGTTAAAATCACAGAGCAGTTGATAAAAAAATGATACCATCTTTAAACAGTTTTGATGATTTAGGTCTTTCCGCAAAGGTTATTAATGCGGTGAAATCAGCGGGGTATACAGCTCCGACACCTATTCAAAGTGAAACAATTCCGCATGTCCTTCAAAGAAAAGACGTTTTAGGAATCGCCCAAACGGGAACAGGTAAAACCGCCTCTTTCGTATTGCCTATGCTCACTCTCCTTGAAAAAGGTCGTGCAAGAGCACGAATGCCCCGTACACTCATCTTAGAACCAACAAGAGAAATTGCAGCTCAAGTTGAAGAAAATTTCGATAAATACGGCATAAATCATCGTTTAAATGTTGCTCTTTTGATTGGTGGCGTTTCTTTTGAACTCCAAGATCGCAAACTTGAACGGGGAGCTGATGTTCTTATAGCAACACCAGGGCGCCTTCTTGATCATTGCGAGCGCGGTAAACTGCTCCTGATGGGCGTTGAAATCCTTGTGATTGATGAAGCTGATCGCATGTTGGATATGGGCTTTATTCCTGATATTGAACGCATCTGTAAACTAACCCCTTTTACGCGTCAAACTTTGTTCTTTTCTGCAACAATGGCGCCAGAAATTACAAAGCTAACGAAACAATTTTTACATTCTCCTGTATCTGTTGAAGTTACAAAAGCTTCCTCAACAGCTACCACAATTACACAACGGCTTGTCAAATCTGGAAATAAATCATGGGATAAAAGAGCGGTTTTACGAGAGCTTATCCAAAATGAAGGTGCAGAGCTTCAAAATGCAATCATTTTCTGTAATCGAAAGAGAGATATCTCTGAACTTTTTAGATCGCTTATCAAACATAACTTTAATGTAGGGGCACTTCATGGAGATATGGACCAATATTCGCGCATGAACACCCTAGCTGATTTTAAAAATAATAAACTTACACTTCTTGTTGCTTCTGATGTTGCTGCCCGTGGACTCGATATTCCAGCTGTAAGTCATGTATTTAACTATGATGTTCCTACACATGCTGAAGACTATATCCATCGAATTGGTCGTACAGGGCGTGCAAATCGTAGCGGAAAAGCCTTTACAATCGTTACAAAAGCTGATCAAAAATATATCAATGCCATCGAGGAAATGAGTAATGAAAAAATTGAATGGCTCAATGGAGATCTCTCAACTTTAATAGCCGATGATCAAACAGAAGATATTGTTGTAAAGAAAAAATCTTCAAAACCATCAAAGAAAACTGCTCCAAAAGAGCCTGTTGTTCACACTAAAAAATCTGTAGAAGAGAATAAAACAGAATATATCAAAAATGCAAATAATAAGGAGAAGCCATCTGAGCAACAACGCTCACGAAAAAATAAGAATTACACACCTATTGGATTTGGTGATGATATTCCTGCTTTCATGCTTATAAAAACGTGTAAATAAACCCGTTCTCTACTCTCTTTTAGAGTGAAATGAACGAAATACTTTTAAAAAATCCGCTCTTATTTCCTAGAGAGCCTTTCCGTTACCTTTTCACGCCCTAAAAGCTGCAAAATTTTTCCCATTTCAGGTCCATGATCCATGCCCGTAAGTGCCTGACGTAATGGCATAAATAAAGCTTTTCCTTTTCGACCTGTTTTTTCTTTTAATGCTGTTGTCCAAATTTTCCAACTTTCCTCATTCAAAGCACCTTCAGGTAAGAAATCGAGTGATTGGTGCACAAAAGCACGATCCTCTAGTGCTACTGTATCAAAATTCTGTTCATCATGAATGATTTTCCACCAAAAAACAGCATCATTGACTTTATTAATATTGCTTCTTATCGCGTTCCAGAAATATTCCGCCTTATCTCCCTCAATAGAAAGTTTTTTAAGGCGCATTTTTACTTCCTCATAGGTTAACTCATGGACAAGATGACTATTCAAAGCAAGAAGATCAGCAATATCAAATTTTGCAACGGATCTTGACGTATCTTGGAGATTAAAATGCTCTAAAAGCGCAGCTTGATTGGGATAGGGATGCACATTTTGCGATGTCCCAATCAAAACGGCAAGGCATTGAACAGCTATAGATTCAAATCCTTCTTCCCGTAGAGAACGAATAGAAAGATCATTATTACGTTTTGAAAATCCTTTTCCTAAAACTGTCGCCAATAAATTGGTATGAGCAAAAACCGGTAATTCTGCATTAAGAGCTTTAAAAAGAGCAATTTGAGCGCCTGTATTTGTAATATGATCATCCCCACGAATAATATGCGTAATAGCCATATCTACATCATCAACAATAGACGGCAATGTATAAAGATAGGTTCCATCTTCACGAATAAGAACAGGATCTGAAAGAGAAGCTAAATCAATCGTCTGCTTTCCCTTTATTGCATCATTCCAGCAAACTTCTGTTCGCTTTGTGTGTAAAGGATCACTTTCAAAATTAGGAAGAAGAAAACGCCAATGGGGTTTACGACCTTGTGATTCAAAGTTTTTTCTCTCTTCTGTTGTCAACTTCAATGCTGCACGGTCATAAACAGGAGGCAATTTGCGTGAAAGCTGGATTTTACGACGCCGCTCTAATTCCTCTGTTGTCTCATAACAAGGATAAAGAAGGCCACGTTGTTTGAGAATTTCTGCCACTTCATCATATCGATTAAATCGCTTGGATTGGTAATAAATTGCATCTGGTTGAATACCAAGCCATTCAAGGTCAACAGCAATAGCATCGATATATTCTTGTTTAGAACGTTCAATATCTGTATCATCATAGCGTAAAATAAATTCTCCCTTATACGCTTGCGCATAAAGCCAGTTGAAAAGCGCAATACGGATATTGCCAATATGAATATAACCTGTTGGAGAGGGAGCAAAACGAACTTTAACCATAAAATAATACTCAATTTTTATCGCGAAAATGATTGACTATAGGATAGCGACGATCGCGTCCGAAATTTTTGTAACTGATTTTTACACCAGGCGCAGATTGACGCCTTTTATATTCGGCACCATAAAGAAGCTGTTCAACTTTCGCAACAGTTTCTCGTGAATGTCCACGTTTAACAATATCACAAATACTCATGTCATTTTCTACAAGATATTGTAATATATCATCTAAAATAGGATAAGGCGGAAGAGAATCTTCATCTTTTTGATTTTCCCGCAGCTCTGCAGAGGGTGCTTTTTCTATAATATTGGATGGAATGATCATTCCTTCTGGTCCTCTCAAATTGTGCAAGTGATTTTTATTGCGCCACTCCGCTAATGCATAAACCTGCATTTTATAAATATCTTTAAGAGGATTAAACCCGCCATTCATATCCCCATACAGTGTTGCATATCCCACAGCCATTTCTGACTTATTGCCTGTCGTTACCACCATTGAGCCGAATTTATTTGAAAGCGCCATTAAAAGTGTACCGCGTATACGACTTTGAAGATTTTCCTCTGTGACGTCAGAGGGTAACCCTGAAAAAACAGGTGCCATTGTCTTTAAAAAAGCCTCAACAGGTTGTGCAATCGGTATGATTTCATAACGACATCCCAAAAGATCAGCACATTCTTTGGCATCTTTTAATGATTCTTGCGAAGTATAATGATAGGGCATCATAATGGTGCGAACCCTCTCAGCACCAAGAGCATCCACCGCCATTGCCGTACACAGGGCTGAATCAATTCCTCCTGAAAGACCAAGAATAACATCCTTAAAGCCGTTTTTATTAACGTAATCTTTCAACCCCAAAACACAAGCTTGATAATCAGCCGCTAATCCATTGAGAAGTCTTTCATTAGGACCTGAAATACAGTGCCATCCCGTCGTTGTTTTTTGCCAATGGCTTAAAGCAATATGGCTATCAAAGTGTTTCATTTGAAATATCTTTTTGCCTTGTCCATTCAAGGCAAAAGACCCACCATCAAAAACGAGCTCATCTTGACCACCTACTTGATTAGCGTAGATAATTGACACTCCAGATTGTAGAGCCTGTGTATGAACAACGTCTATACGTTTTAATGTTTTATTACGATAATAAGGAGATCCGTTAAGGACAAGAATAATTTCCGCTCCTTTATCTTTAAGCTCTGTACTAAGAGAGGAATCATTCCAAAGATCCTCACAAATGACTATTCCTAATTTAATTCCATGATAGACAATAGGCTGAGGACGTGGACCTGAAGAAAATAAACGCTTTTCATCAAATTCAGCATAATTAGGTAAATCAAACTTCAAACATTCGGCAATGACTCTCCCTTCATCAAGAACCATGACAGCGTTGTAAATATTACCATTGCGCCTTAATGGAAGACCAATGACAATTCCTGGTCCGCCTACGGTTATCTTTGCTAATTTCTCAACAGTCTCTTCACATGTTTTTGTAAAAGCAGGTTTTAGAACAAGATCTTCCGGCGGATAAGCACTTATAAAAAGTTCCGTGAATAAAACAAGATCAGCCCCCTCTTCTTTGGCCTTTTGATGCGCCATGACAGCTAAAGAAAAATTCCCCTCAATATCACCGACAATAGGATTTAATTGGGCAATTGATACCCGAAAATCATTTTTCATAAGCCTTTGTATCATTTCATCAGTTTAGCAACCACAACTTTATTCTTCATCATCGGAAACATCATTTTTTAAAATTCTTTTCTGCCATAATGACCTAAAAATATTAGGCAAATTTTTGCCTACCCCCCCAGCAGCAATTGCTAACGATTCAGTCACGCGATTTTTTTTAAGGAGTTCAGCAACAAGAAAAGCCAATTCTAACGCTTGATCTGCATTTAACCGTGGATCACATTGCGTATGATAACGATCAGATAAATCGTCCACAGAAATGGCGTGCGCCCCTCCTGTACATTCAGTAACATCACGACCTGTCATCTCAATATGAATGCCTCCTGGATAAGTTCCCTCTCCACGATGCACTGCAAAAAAATTCTCTACTTCTTTTAAAACATAATCAAAAGGACGCGTCTTATAACCATTGGCAGTAATTGTATTGCCATGCATTGGATCACATGACCATATAACCGCACGCTTCTCGCGTTCAACAGCACGGATGAGTTTAGGCAGATAACTTTCAACTTTATCATAACCAAAGCGCGTAATGAGAGTAAGCCGCCCCAACTCGTTTTCAGGATTTAAAATATCAATTAATTTTAAAAGCTCATCAGGCTCAATGGAAGGACCACATTTTAATCCTATAGGATTCTTAATGCCGCGACAATATTCAACGTGAGCATGGTCAATCTGACGCGTACGGTCACCAATCCATAACATATGACCAGATGTTGCATACCAATCTCCTGAAGTTGAATCAATCCGAGTCAAAGCCTCTTCATAACCAAGCAACAGTGCTTCATGACTGGTATAAAAAGATGTTTCACGCAATGAAGAATGTGTTTTGGATGTAATCCCTATAGAACGCATAAAATCAATTGCTTCAGAAATACGCTCTGCCAATAATTCATAACGTTCTCCCTGCGGACTGTTAGAAACAAAACTCAACATCCATGTGTGAACATTTTCTAAATTAGCATAGCCACCTTGTGAAAAAGCACGCAATAGATTAAGTGTTGCCGCAGATTGGCGATAAGCCATAGACATCCGTTGCGGATCTGGAATACGAGAACCGGCTTCAAATTCAATGCCATTAATAATATCCCCACGATAAGCAGGAAATTCAACTCCCTCTTTTCTTTCAATATCAAAAGAGCGAGGCTTTGCAAATTGACCAGCAATACGACCAATTTTAACAACCGGTTTAGAACTACCAAAGGTCAAAACAATCGCCATTTGCAAAAATACACGAAAAAAATCACGAATATTATCAGCTTCATGTTCTGCAAAGCTTTCGGCACAATCACCACCTTGCAATAAAAAAGCTTGGCCTTTCGCAACGGCTGCTAATTCATTTTTTAAATCACGTGCTTCACCGGCAAAAACTAAAGGAGGATAGCTTCTCAGTTTTCGCTCAACATCTTCTAACATAGACTTATCCGGATAAATCGGAACTTGTTTAATTGGCCTTGTTCTCCAAGTGTCAGGCGCCCATTCTTTTATCATTACACTCTCTCTAAAGATTAATCTTACAGATTAGCATATCAAAAGCTTTTTACCGCAATATATGCTGTTTAACTTTCTATTTTCTTCCCATTTTCATATATATAACTTGGTTTATACATCGTTACCAATTCTTCTGCCATCGTTGGATGCACTGCCATCGTCTCATCAAAGATATCCTTCGTCAGCTTACCCTTGAGAGATATCCCTATAAGCTGAGCCATCTCACCAGCATTTTCCCCTAAAATATGAGCGCCCACAACAATACGGCTTTCACCGTCAACAATGAGTTTCATAAGCATTTTCTCTGAACTACCAGAAAGAACATTACGCATAGGACGAAAAACTGTACGATAAATTTCAAGACGCTTATAACGCTTTACCGCCTCCTCTTCTGAAAGACCAACCGTTCCAATCTCTGGCTGTGAAAAAACTGCTGTTGTAATTAAATCATAATCAGGTGTTGTTGGAATATTTTCAAATGCTGTCTTAACAAAACACATTGCATCATGAATCGCAACGGGTGTTAATTGAATATGACCTGTTACATCACCAACAGCCCAAATATGGGGGATATTTGTTGTCATTTTCTCATCAACAACAACTGCACCAAATTCATTCACCTTAACACCTGCCCGCTCAAGTCTTAAACCCGTTGTATTTGGTACACGCCCCGTAGCCAACATAATCTGATCGGCTCTGATTATTTTCCCATTTGATAAAACAACTTCATAACAATTTTCTGCAGCCTGCACTTTAGAAATTGTTATGCCATAAAGAATAGAAATCCCTTTTTCAATCATTGCATCGCTGAGCAATTGCCGCAAATCATGATCAAAATTACGAAGGATTAAATCACCACGATGAAGGAGTGTTGTTTTTACACCTAATTCATGAAAAATATTAGCAAATTCAACACCAATATACCCTCCACCAACAATCACTATTGATTTTGGGAGTTGATTAAGGTCAAAAATCTCATTAGAAGTAAGGCAAAATTCACCGCCTTCTATGGACGTATTTGGTGCAAGTTTTGCCCCTGTTGCAATCAAAATTTTTTCTGCACTTACCCGCTCACCCGTGGCAGAAAGCTCTAATGTGTGATCATCTATAAAAGTAGCACGACTTTCATAAATATGCACATTGTTATTTTCTAATCCCTTACGATACAACCCTTCTAACCTTGATATTTCTTTATTTTTAGCTGCAACCAACTTTTCCCAGCTAAAAATTGGATCCGCATATTCCCACCCAAAACCAACACTTTTCTTAAATTCTTTTACATATTGTGATGCATAAACATAAAGTTTTTTGGGAACGCAACCACGAATAACACAAGTGCCCCCTATACGATATTCCTCTGCTATAGCGACCCGCTTGCCAAGACCTCCAGCAAGCCGTGCTGCACGCACTCCACCAGAACCACTTCCAATAACAAATAAATCAAAGTCAAAAGAGCCCACGAATTATTCCTTCTTATACATCTGCAAGAGTAGGCTAAGATCTTTTATTATCAAATGAAAGTCTTTTTTTCTTTTGAAGAAGCCTTTTTTATAAAGCAGTATTCTAAAAAGACTTATTCTCATTAAAATATTTAAAACGGCGGGAAAACCGCCGCTATAAAAAAAATCAGAAATTGCCCATTGTTGTCATGATATCGATCAAGCTATTTTTTATTTTCTGAAGATTCTGATTTTATAGGCATATTTGTAGGCATAGTAGAATTATTCAAATTAAGTGTTTCAGACATCTCTTTTTTCACATTTTCTACAAGATCCCGCATAAGAGCAGTACGCCATATATCAAATGCTGAATAAGAATCACGTGCAATATTGGGGACTTCTGTCAAAAACTTTTTACCGGTATCAGAATTATAAAATGTTGTTATCGCATCAAGCTCTTTTTGAGTAAAATATTTTGCATATACGTGAGCAATCTCTTTTTCTAGATCAGAGCGCCTTTTAATTAAAGCAAGCGCCTGCTTATCAACAATATCAGAAATAGCTGTTGCCAAATTCGGATCATCGCTAATCAGTTCATTTTTGAAATCATGGACCGCATTTGGTAAAAAGCTATCAAATTGATCCGTTGCATGAATAGCTCTGATTGCCTTTCGCGCTGAATCTAAATGTTGATCACTCACACCTTGTGCATAAGCCATGCCAACATTCACAACAAAAATAGCAATTGCACTAAAATATACGACAAAACGCTGAAAAGAAAATATTATTTTCATTTAATGATTACCCCGATCGCTAATTATAATTTTAATTCGTTATTCTACCTAAAATCTTTAAGACCCTTTTTTACTGTGCTAACATATCATCATGTAAATGCCTTTTCTAAAAATCAAACGGTTCTAAAACTTTTATTTGACCATCAGCCATAGCGACAATTGCACGTGAAGCCAACCCCAAAAAAAGGCCATGCTCAACAACACCAGGAATAGCAAGAAGTGCATCCGATAATGGTTTTGGTTGCAAAATGCAGCCCCAAAATGCATCAAGAATAAAATGGCCACCATCTGTTTCAAAAGGATTTTTTCCATTCATTCGCAATGCAATTTTTCCAGAAAGCCCTAAATCATCAGCGACTTTTTCAATGGCTCTGCATGTTGTGTGGATACCAAATGGATTAACTTCAATTGGTAGTGCAAAAGCACCAAGTCTTTTTACCACCTTTGTTTCATCCGCAATGACAAGCATTGCACGAGATGCCGACGCTACAATTTTTTCATACAACAATGCTCCCCCTCCCCCTTTAATGAGCATCATCTCAGGACCAATTTCATCTGCTCCGTCAATATCAAGATCCAGCTCAGGTATTTGTTCTAAAGTGCTAACAGGCACTCCAAACTTATGACAGAGTTGTTCAGAATATTTTGAAGTAGCAACACCAGTCACCCGCAAACCATCCGCAACACGCTCACCTAGAAGATGAATAAATTCATTGACTGTCGAACCAGATCCGATACCAAGCCGCATACCATCTTCAACAAACTCAAGCGCTTTAATAGCTGCCATTTTTTTTAACTGCTGAACATTCATGAATGACTTTGCCTTCTATCCGTATAAGCAGCATTTATCACCCCTATTACCACCGATAATAATGATAATAAAAGATAACCTCTTGACGCAATCTATTTAAATTGACCATCATCTCTTGCTTGAAGAGATGTTACTCGTTATAGAAATATATGATAAGAATAAAATAGAATAATCAACAATTATCTTTTTTATTTCTTTGAGAATATTTGTTAGCATTTTTCTCATTCAATAAGAATTTTTGATTTATTTTGTGCTATCAATAGGATGCACAAAGATGCACATATCAATTTTTTTGAAAAAATTAAAATGATCAGATATAAAAAATCATCTATTTCTAGAAAACTGTAGATTATTATCTCGTTTCAATGACGTTGATAAACTTACGAATTTAAATACCGTAAAATATTATGAGAAAAGTCTTCTGTTATTTTTTGTTTTGTCATTATCCAAATGTGAAGCAAAATATGACTGATTATATGTTTTTATGAATGCTGTCTGTGCATATTCCATGGTCTATGAAACCCTAGCGAAGACCAAATAATATCTCCACCTTTGGTCATCATAACGCTTCCTCGTGATAACAATTGTTGAGGTATAAATACTATTTTTGCCTTCTTGTAACAAGTTGGATTATGCATCACAAATGTCTGAATGAGAATATCTGCCTCTACACATTGATCTGTTTCTCTCTGTAAAACGATCACTTTTAATCCATTATCCAATAAAGATGTACATACATGATAATCACAAATAAATTGTCCGTGTAACGAAGGACCATATTTTGTTGGTTTAATCGTTTCATTCACACGAAATGACTTTTTCCATATGGATGTCGTGAACTTAGAAATATGGTAACGATCAATATATAATTTTTTATCATGAATAACGCCCACGAGGCGCATATTATCTGCTATAATCAGTTGTACAGGTGAATGCAATACACAAATAGAAACACCTGCCAAAATAAACAAACTAAAAAAGAGCCGGATGGGTGTTTTGCAAAAAGTCAGTCCAACCAAGCCTATGCTCAATAAAACTAACGCTGATAACGGCATAAAACCAGGATTCAAATCAGGAGAAATAGCCTTGATAGCATGTGCAATCTTTATTACAAGATCAACTCCAAAACCCATAATTTGAAGAGGAAGCCATTCGAATCCTCCTAACATTGCAAGAACTGCGATTAATCCAAAGGGAATGACAAAAATTGAGATGACAGGCAAAGCAAAGGCATTACTGATAATGCTCAAAGATGCCATATTAGAAAAATGATAAGCAGCATAAATTCCACTTGCACTCCCTGCAACAAAGGAAGAAGCACATGTTGAAAGAATCGATAAGAAAACAAAATTTATCACTCCCCCTCCAACATAAGAGGGAGTTGTTTTTCTTTTACGAAAAAATGATCTTCCACTCCACCAATCAAAAAAAGCGATCAAAGCAGCAGTCGCAGAAAAGGACATTTGAAAGCTAGGACCTAATATTTCATGGGGTGTCATCGCCAGAGTTATCAACCCTGCAATGGAAAAATTACGCATTGTTATAGCAGAGCGATTACACAATATAGCAACCAACATAACAGCAATCATCACAAAACTTCTTTGCGCTGATATTGCTAAGCCCGACAATAACAAATAAAAAGCTGTTATCATAAAAGCAACGATAGCAGCAAATTTTTTACTGGAATAATAGGAAGAAAAAACTGGAAAAAATGCTAAAAAACTACGGATACTCAAAAGAACTATGCCGCTTAACAACGCCATATGTAAACCTGATATTGATAAAATATGAGCTAATCCAGCTGTACGTAATGCTTCATTTGTCTCATTTGAAATACCAGCACGCTGCCCTGTTATGAGGGCAGCTGCAACACTCCCCTTTTCTCCTTCAAGGGCTATACGGATTCTTTGTGTCATCTTCGTGCGTAAATTTTCAATTTTCTGTAGAATGATAGCGAATATTCCATCAGGCTGCGAAACGGATATTTTTCTTGGTTTTCCTAAATAAACGCCTTGTGCTCCAATTCTTTTAAAATAATTATGAAAACTAAAATCGTAGCCTCCTGGACGCACCGGCCCAGAGAATGCACGAATCTTAACTTTTCCATGCAATCCATCACCAATCGCTAAGCCAGATGGCAAATATCTTGCCGATAAACGAACACGATGAAGACTATGGCGTAATACGGGATTTTCTGTATTCAAAATATCCAAAACTAAACGAAATCCTCCTTTGGCACCTGACTCAATAGAAACAATTCTTCCCGTCAATGTAGTGACAATGTCACTGCTTAGCATGGGTGTTGCAATACGCCACGTTTCTATTTTTGCCGCTAAAGCACCCAATATAATACAAAACAGAAACCCCACGGGAATCCATATTTTTCGATAAAAACGTGCACCATAGAATATTGCGAGAAAAATACTGACCAACGCCCCCAATTGTCCCCAAGTTGGTTCCCACTCTAAATGAAAATAGAAAATGATTCCTAGGGCAAAAAAGACTAAAATCAGCGAAAAAAGGATACCAAAAGAAACTTCTTTATTAATACAATCTTCTAACCATTTGCGAAAAAAAATGATTACTTCTTTTAAGAGTGTCAATAAAAAAAGTTTTTGTTGATTATAGCTACTGTTCTTTGCATCATCATACCTAGAAAAAACACTCTGCCCTATCTGACATGGCTTTTTTCTTTCTGTAACAGATTTTTCGGATAAACCCTCTTTACTTTTATAAAACATCAGTCCCCCACTTTAACTCGCAATACGGCTATTGCACGCCCCATCACTTATGCTAACATGACTTTTCTATAAAATTCCATAAGTAATATCTTAGTTTAAAGGAAAATATTCGTGTCTGTTATTACTCGTTTTGCCCCTTCACCCACTGGCTTCCTTCACATTGGTGGTGCTCGTACTGCTCTTTTTAATTGGCTTTATGCAAAACATACCGGTGGAAAAATGCTTTTACGAATTGAAGATACAGACCGAGAGCGTTCAACCGAAGCAGCTGTAAAAGCCATTATAGATGGCTTGCACTGGATGGGTCTTAGTTATGATGGCGCCCCTATTTCGCAATTCGAACGAGCAGAACGTCACCGCCAAATCGCTGAACAGTTGGTCAAGAATGGCAAAGCATATTATTGTTATGCTTCACCTGAGGAGTTAGCTGAAATGCGTGAAAAAGCCCGTTCAGAAGGGCGCCCACCACGTTATGATGGACGTTGGCGTGACCGTGATAGTTCTGAAGCTCCTAAAGGTGTTAAGCCTGTTATTCGCATCAAAGCCCCTCAAGATGGAGAAACGATTGTACATGATCGTGTTCAAGGTGATGTCCGTTTTCCTAATAAAGATCTCGATGACTTCATTATTTTGCGTTCTGATGGTTCGCCTACCTATATGCATGCTGTTGTCGTTGATGATCATGATATGGGCATCACACATATTATACGTGGTGACGATCATCTTACCAACGCAGCCCGACAAACGATTATCTTTAAAGCAATGGGATGGGACATTCCTGTTATGGCCCATATTCCTCTTATCCATGGTGAAAACGGTGCAAAATTATCAAAGCGACATGGTGCGCTCGGTGTTGATGCCTACCGAACAATGGGATATCTTCCTGCTGCTTTGCGCAATTACCTTGTCCGTTTAGGTTGGAGTCATGGTGATGACGAACTGATGTCACTTAAAGATATGATTTCTTGGTTTGATATTGAGGATATTAACAAAGGTGCTGCTCGTTTTGATCTCAAAAAGCTCGATTCCATCAACGGACACTATATGCGTATGAGTAATGATCAAGAACTTTTTGATGCCGCTCTTAATATTCTACCAGAAACCGATAGGGGAGCACAAATTATTGAAAGACTTGATGAAAAACGCCGTGTTCAATTTTTAAAAGCAATCCCGCATTTGAAAGAACGTTCAAAAACACTGTGCGAACTGATTGACAATGCCTCCTTCATTTTTACGCAACGACCTTTACAACTTGATGAAAAAGCTCAAATGCTCTTAGATAAAAATGGACGAACCATTTTAAACGATCTTTATCTTGCTCTGAAAGCGTGCCCCTCTTGGGATACAAAAACTCTAGATGAAACACTTCGCTCTTTTGTCCAAACACAGAATCTCAAATTTGGATCTATCGCCCAACCACTTCGCGCAGCTCTTACAGGATGTGCAACATCACCAGGTGTTTTGGATATTCTTATTTTATTAGGACGCAATGAATCCCTTCATCGCATCAAGGACCAACTTATCACAACAATATGCCCATGATGTGCACTGAGTATATTTCCTCAAATAAGGATCTATACAGATATCTCAACGCGCCCTAAAAGAGTTTTTTATGTTATATCATTGAAATACATTTCTTATTGAGTAATAATGATCAATAAGGAAATATTTTTAGATTGCATGTACTCACTTTTAGAGGCAATCTACCCTTAAATAAGTAAGAAAAGCTTCAGTTATACATCCCCCACTCTGATGAAGCAGAGTCTTAATTTTTAGAAGTGAAGGATCTGAAAGGAATACCGAATGTCTGAGAATAACGCATATATTATTGTGAATGATAAAAAAGTAGAGCTTCCCTTGCGTAAAGGCACGAGTGGACCTGAAGTCATTGAAATTGCTTCTCTCTATAAAAAAACCGATATTTTTACTTATGATCCTGGTTTTACTTCAACAGCTTCTTGTGAATCAAAAATTACTTATATCGATGGTGATAAAGGCATATTGCTTTATCGTGGTTATCCTATTGATCAATTGGCTGAAAAAGGAGACTTTCTCGAAAGTTGTTATCTTTTACTTTATGGTGAACTCCCAACACAGCAAGAAAAAAATGAATTTGATCGATGTATTATGCAGCATACCATGGTCCACGAACAATTTGCACGCTTCTTCCATGGCTTCCGTCGTGATTCTCATCCTATGGCCGTCATGGTTGCCTGCCTTGGCGCTATGTCTGCGTTCTATCACGACTCTATTGATATTACAGATCCTCACCAGAGAATGATTGCTTCTGTTCGTCTTATCTCAAAAGTTCCAACGCTTGCTGCTATGGCCTATAAATACAGTATTGGACAAGCATTTGTTTATCCACGTAATGATCTTAGTTATGCTGCAAATTTCCTCCATATGTGTTTTGCTGTTCCTTGTGAAGAATATAAAACAAACCCTGTGCTTGCTCGGGCGATGGATCAAATATTTACCCTTCATGCAGATCATGAACAAAATGCTTCTACATCTACGGTACGTCTTGCTGGATCCTCAGGTGCTAATCCGTTTGCCTGTATTGCAGCAGGTGTTGCATGCCTTTGGGGACCAGCACATGGTGGTGCCAATGAAGCATGCCTAAAAATGCTACAAGAAATAGGTTCTATTAAAAGAATTCCTGAATTTATTGCACGTGCAAAAGATAAAAATGATCCTTTCCGCCTTATGGGCTTTGGGCACCGTGTCTATAAAAATTATGATCCACGTGCAAAAATCATGCAAAAAACCTGTCATAAAGTTTTAAAAGAACTCAACATTCAAGATGACCCTCTTCTTGATATTGCAATAGAGCTTGAAAGAATTGCCTTAAGTGATGAATATTTTATTGAGAAAAAGCTTTATCCCAATGTTGATTTCTATTCCGGCATTACATTAAAAGCTCTAGGTTTTCCAACTGAAATGTTTACTGTCCTTTTTGCATTGGCGCGCAGTGTCGGGTGGGTGGCACAATGGAAAGAAATGATTGAAGACCCTGCACAAAAAATTGGTCGTCCTCGACAACTCTACACAGGCTATGCTATGCGTGACTATGTTCCTATAGATGAACGTGCAAATTAAAAAAAGAAATCAATAAAGCTTCAATTTACTGAAGCTTTATTGAGAGTAATCAAAAAACATCCTTTAAAAATTTTTATAAAACGTGATTTTAAAACTCTTTCTACAGAGATAACATCATCATAAAAATTTACTAAAAAATTCTAAGTTTTAGCTCTGTAAAGAAATTGAGAATACTCTTCTGCAAATTAGCCAAACATTTAGCAAAAAGAAATTGAAAATTTTACCTTATAATCCTCATTATCTTTAATGGAAATGTATTCCCTATCATTCCCCCATGTTTAAAAGCCTTATTACATATTAAAATCTAGCAATGTCAGAATTTTTCTTTCTATCTTCTTCAGATAAAATTGCAAAAAGCTTACATTAAGTGCTTCTCTAATTAGAATAAAAACACTTTTACATTTTGTCCTGTTAAAAGCTGAAATTTTCTTTGTATTTAAGTTGATAGTTTTTCTTTTAAAGATAAATTATTGATTTTTAAATAAAATTATTAAAAATCACCCTATAACCAATAAGAGGTGACTTTCTTTCCTATATTTTTTATTCCCATACTTTATAAAAAGAAATTATTTTTTTGATAATGATATTCAGCATAATGATAGCAAAATGAACACAGATAAATTTTTTACATTGCTCCAAAAGAGCTTACAGATTATAAAAATTCATGATGGTTTCATATTTGCCAGCTTATCTAATAGGAGAACATAATGAAATTATTAGCAGGAGCTCTTATAATAAGCGCGACACTGTTTACCCTATCGGCCAATTCTCAAACGCTGAAAATTGCAAGCGATGCTTCTTATCCGCCATTTAGTTATATTGACTCAAATAACAAACTGCAAGGGTTTGATATTGATATATCTTATGCGCTTTGTAAAAAAATGAATGTTGAATGTACTATTGTCACACAAGACTTTGAGGGGATGATTCCCGGTCTTCTTGCCAAAAAATATGATGCTATCGTTTCTTCCCTTTCTCCTACAAAAGAGCGCTTACAAAAAATTGATTTTACAGATCCTTACTACAACACAGCACTCGCTGTTATCGTTACCAAAAATTCGGAAATTAAAGAAATCTCAACACAAGCCTTTAGAGGTAAAAACCTTGGTGTACAATCAAATACAACACAAGCTGCATATGCGGAAGATCATTATGCCTCTGAAGGAGTTAATATCAAACTTTATCCTACAGCAACAGAAGTTAATCGTGATCTTTTAAGCCATCGGCTTGATATCATCATCTTTGATAAATTAAAAGCATTAAATTGGCTTGAAAATGAAGGAAAAGACTGCTGTCTCCTCTTGGGAACTCTAGAAGAAACAAATTTTCCTATTGCAATTGCACTCCGTCAAAATAATAATGATCTTAAAAACAGTTTTAATAAAGCAATAGAAGAAATCCGCGCCGATGGAACCTATGAGAAAATTATGAGAAAATATTTTACTTTCGATATCAATTAGATAGTACTATGAATTAAAACTCAATCTGTATATTTAAGGGGTATCTTTAACTCTTTATTGAACATGCAGGTATAATTGGAAATTCGGCATTTTTATAAGAAAATTTACATTTATCAAAATAACTTTTAATTGCTCCTTGAGATCTAAACATTTTGTAGAATCTAATGACAACAATAAGGTTGTATTTTTACCGTATCAAAATCTAATTTTTTTATGTTCAAATTTAATAGCCTTATTTTCAAGAAAAATCCTCAGTTTTTACTCATGAAATGATTCAAATCAATCATTTCGTGAAAATTAAGCTATCATACAAGCAATAAGATATTTATTCTTTTTTATCAATAATGCCCAACATAATGATCTAAAATAAACATCAATAAATTTTTGAATTGCTCCCAAAAAGCTTACAGATTATAAAAACATAATGATTTCATATTGCCCGCTTATCCAATAGGAGAACATCATGAAACTATTAGCAGGAGCTCTTATAATAAGCGCCGCACTATTCACCCAATTGGCTGATGCGAAAACATTAAAAATTGCGAGTGAAGGCACCTATCCTCCCTTCAGTTATATTGACTCAAATAATAAATTGCAGGGACTTGATATTGATATATCTTATGCACTTTGTAAAAAAATGAATGTTGAGTGTACTATTGTTACACAAGACTTCGAGGGAATGATCCCTGGACTTATTGCAAAAAAATATGATGCTATCATTGCTTCCCTCTCTCTCACACAAGAGCGTTTACAAAAAATTGACTTTACAGATCCTTACTACGATACAGCACTGGCTGTTATTGTTACCAAAGCTTCGGGAATTAAAGAAATCTCGACAAAAGACTTTAGAGGTAAAAATCTTGGTGTGCAATCAAATACAACACAAGCTTTCTATGCAGAAGATCATTTTGCCTCTGAAGAGGTGAAAATAAAACTCTATCCTTCCACAATAGAAGTGAATCGTGATCTTTTAAATCATCGACTTGATGTGATCATTGTTGATAAATTACAAGCATTAAATTGGCTTAAAAATGAAGGAAAAGATTGTTGTCTCCTCTTGGGAACTCTAGAAGAAACAAGATTTCCTGTTGCAATTGCAGTCCGTCAAAATAATAATGATCTTAAAAATAAGTTCAATGAAGCTATAAAAGAAATCCGTTTGGATGGAACTTATGAAAAAATTATGAGAAAATATTTTACAAGTGATGTTTATTAAATATCAATATGATATTTTAATGAAACCCGTTGGTTATTGCTAAAAAATATTATCTAACTCTTTCATGAGGAATACAAGAATGATTGAAAATTTAGCATTGCTATCATTTAGCAATGGTGGATGGGGAGCAGTTATACTTTCCAGTGCAGGAATGACTTTGTCATTGGCATTATGTTGTGGACTTCTAGGATTTCCTCTAGGGCTTCTCAATGCAGTGATGATTCGATCCAATATTAAGATGGCCAAAGCTATGGCACGCCTTTTTTCAACGATATTTCGTGGGCTACCAGAGCTTTTAACTTTGTTTTTAGTTTACTACGGATTACAAAGCCTTATTCAAAATTTATTTGACTATTTTAGTTTTGAAATCATGTTCAGTATCAATGCTTTTGTTGCTGGTGTTCTTGCCCTTAGTATGGTTCTTGCAGCTTTTTCTTGTGAAGTTTGGCTTGGAGCATTTAATATTTTTGATAAAGGTCAATATGAAGCAGCTAAAGCTTTAGGACTTTCACGGTCAACCACATTTTTTCGTATTGTCTTCCCTCAGCTCATCCGAAATGCCTTGCCAGGACTTTCTAATAATTGGCTTACTTTACTGAAAGATACATCCCTTGTTTCTACCATCGCGCTTGTTGACCTCATGCGACAAACGAATCTAGCTGTCGCTGCTACCAATAAACCCATGCTATTTTATTTTGTAGCATGCTTACTCTATTTGTTATTTTCAGCGGTTTTTACTGCAATCTTACGCCATTTGGAAACATACACTCAAATAGGCTATAAAAAGGTGCTAAGTCAATGATTCCTGAGTGGCTTTATTTTCTTTTTAATCCTGATCTTTTAAGTCATTATGGACCCAAATTTATTAATGGCTTTATTGTTACTGTTGAACTTGTTTCTATTTCTTGTTCTCTAGGCCTTTTTCTTGGTATGATTATCGCTTTTGCACGTCTATCAGAGAATACATTTTTACAATATTTTGCAAATGCTTATGTCTATTTTTTCCGTGGCTCTCCTTTATTAGCTCAACTCTTTCTTTTTTATTATGGGCTTGGTTCAATGAACAGTTTTTGGCAACAAGTGGGGCTATGGTGGTTTTTTCAAAACGCGTGGTATTGTTGTCTTTTTATTTTTACACTCAATTCTGCTGCCTATCAATCTGAGATCTTTAAAGGAAGTTTTCTATCCGTAACAACTGGACAACGCGAAGCATCAAAAGCTTTAGGTTTAAGCAACTCTGTCACATTTTTTAGAGTTATTCTTCCACAAGCAATGATTGTAGCATTACGCCCCTTAGGAAATGAGTTGATTTTAATGATTAAATCCAGTGCTGTTGCCTCACTTATTACTGTTTATGATTTAATGGGGGTTGCTAAACTCGCTTATTCACGGACTTTCGATTTTCAAGTTTACGTTTGGGCTGCTCTTATCTATCTCTTTATCGTTGAACTCATTCATCGTTTTATTGTTTTTATCGAGCAGCGCCTCACTCGATATTTACGGTAAATAAAATGATCATAAAAAACAGTATCAAATCAAAATGTTGAATTAATCAAGTTCTTCATCAATGAAAGAATAAAATAAGATGAATTTGAAAAATAATAAATCGATCTCTCCCAGTAAAAACCCTGTGATCTCTATCCAAAATCTAAATAAATGGTATGGAAACTTTCAGGTCCTACATGATATCAACTTTAATGTTCAAGCTGGTGAACATATCGTTATTTGTGGACCATCCGGATCAGGAAAATCAACGTTAATTCGTTGTATTAATCAATTAGAACAAGCACAAAAAGGTTCAATCTGTATCCATAACGTTGATATCCATACTGCACCTATACAACAGCAAAAAAATGTTCTTCGTAAGATAGGAATGGTCTTTCAGAACTTTAATTTATTTCCCCACATGAGCGTTATACAAAATTGTATTTTAGCACCTATGACCGTTCAAGGGCTTTCCAAACAACAAGCACAAGAACGGGCAATTCGTTACTTAACGCATGTTGGTATTGAAAAACACTGTGAAAAATATCCTTTACAACTTTCTGGTGGGCAACAACAACGTGTTGCGATTGCCCGTGCACTTTGTATGGAACCCGAAGTCATGCTTTTTGATGAACCAACCTCTGCTCTTGATCCAGAAAGTGTGGGAGAAGTTTTGGAAGTGATGGCTCGATTAGCCGATACAGGGATCACAATGCTTTGTGTTACCCATGAAATGGGCTTCGCACGTAAAGTCTCAGAAAGAATACTCTTTCTAGAAAATGGAAAAATTGTTGAAGATGCAGCCTCTGAAGAATTTTTTACTAATCCTAAAAGCCAACGTGCTTGTAATTTTCTTGCTAAAATTAAATATTAATCATTAAAATATTGCTTTATTTATACAATTTTATTCCTGCTTTTTAAAAGAGTGATAATTGTTTGTGCGCCAACAACCCCCGATGGTACTTCAGTTTTCATTTTCTGTTCTACCATCTCAAAGGAATCAAGTTGTGCCTGTCGCAATAAAGGATTAGCCAAAAGTTGTTCTACCTGTCTTGCTAACATGCCAGGACGGATTAATTCATTCAAATATTCCGAAACAATAGGCTTATCAGCAATAATATTTGGAAGAGCAGCACTCCATAACATCATTTTAGGAAAAATAAATAATTTAGAAAAGAAATCAAGTTTATAGCAAAGAACCATAGGAACTTTTGCTAAGGCTAATTCAAGTGAAACAGTTCCATGTGCAGCAAGAGCAACATTTGCTTGTGCAAAAGCACGCCATTTTTCATCTTCACCAACTACAATTTCTATCTTGCTTTTCCAGCCCTGCACAAAGTCCCGGATTCTATCTACCAAATGAGGTAAGGTTGGTAAAATAATACGTAAATGAGGAATACGTTGTACAAGAATCTCTACTGTTTCTCGAAAAATAGGCATTAAGGAACGAATTTCTGAATTGCGTGATCCTGGCAAAATAACTAATGTAGGCGATAATGTTTGTGTATCGATCAAATTTCTTTGTTCTAATTGGCTTTTTTTTTCTGACTGAACTCTCAAAAGGGGAGGATATGTCAAAAGACGATGTCCAACATAAGTCGTGGCAGGGCCTCCCAAATCTTGCATAATCTTTTCTTCAAAAGGAAAAACCGCTAAAACATGATCAACAAATCCACACATAGCTTTTGCACGCTCTGGCCTCCATGCCCAAACGGTTGGTGCAATATATTTAATGATAGGAATAGAAGGCGCTAAAGCACGTACCTTTTTTGCAATACGATGCGTGAAATCAGGACTATCAATAATAATTAAACAATCAGGTTGTTCTTGTGCAATAAATTTGGATAAATTGCGAATATGTAGCAACAACAATGGTAGTTTTTTCAACACCTCCTTTAAACCTATTAAAGCAATATCATGGGAATCAAAAAAGCTTTTTAAGCCTAATGCCTTTAAATGGCTCCCCCCAACACCAATCAAATGAATATTGCATCCTATCTGTTGTGATAAACAAGAAATTAGATCGGCCCCAAGTAAATCACCAGATTCCTCACCTGAAACCACTGCAATCTTTAAGAAACAATTATTCATGACCAAACTTTTCAAATGTCTCTATAAATAAAGAATATTTGTTGGCTTTTTCTATTGTTGTTTTCACTGATAATATTAGACTTCTATTTGCCTCCACCGCAACACCAGATAAACCACTCTTTGCAATATTCATTATTGTCGCGGGCCCAATTGATGGCAAATCAACGCGATTATCCTGTTGTGGTTTTGCGCATTTTACAAGAATGCCACCTTTAAGGGGAATTTGCCCTCTTTCTCGCATTTCACAAATACGCCACAACATATTATCAGTTCCCTCAGCGCCCTCTAGAGCAACCACCCTTCCTTGGACAACGACAACGGCTTGCCCGATATCTAATTGACCTAAAAGCTTTGCTGCTTCTACTGCTAAAAAAATATCTTTTTTCTCTTTTGGAGTAGCGCGCCGTACTGTTAAATTAAATTCTATGGGAGCTAAAAGATCTGGGACTATTTCGTGAGCACCAATAACACAAAAACCGTGTGCTTCAATAACCCGTATAAAAGCTTTTAATAACGCATCATCTCCCCTCTTCAAAGCTCCGATTAACTTAGGAAGAGCTAAAAATGTTGTCCAGTCCAGTCGCAATTGTTTAAGAAGTGGACGCTTTTTCACACCACCTGCCAAAACAACATTATATACACCAGCCTCTTTTAAAATTTTAACGAGTCGTGCTAGCTCTACAATTGATAGCTCGCAATGCTCATAGCGATAAAGAACAGAATCTGCCTCACCATGCAAAAGCACAAGAAAAGGATTTTCTCCATTCTTCTCAAGAGTCTGCGCAACAGTAATCGGTAGAACACCATTTCCTGCTATAATAGCAGTACGGCCGGAAAGAAAACTTCTGGCTCCCCAAATAGGCATTTTTAATCCTTATGTTCTTTTATTCTAACACCTTCAAATTTTGGTGTGCAATAAAAACGCTTTCCTTCTTCTTTAATAAAATTAACAACTTCAGAAACAGACTGAGAAGAAGAATAGAAAGAAGCAACATCACTGACACGCTCTTTAAATGGTTTGCTATGATCAAAAAGCATAGCAACCGCATGACGGAGTGCATGAATATCTTGACGCTCAAGTCCTGCACGCTTCATGCCAATAATATTGAGTCCAGCAAGTTTTGCCTGCACACCAACAGCTGTTCCATAAGGTATCAGATCACCAACCAGTGCAGATACGCCGCCGATAAATGCATGATGTCCAACACGAACAAATTGATGAACAGCAGCACCACCACCAATAATCACATAATCACCAATAGTAACATGACCAGCAATCATTGCGTTATTGGCAAATGTTACATGATTGCCTACATAACAATCGTGAGCGATATGCGCATAACAAAAAAATTGGCAATTATCACCAACAACTGTCATTCCTACACTCGAATCGGAACCCCTATGCATTGTTACACCTTCACGAATCGTACAATTCTTACCAATAAAAAGAGTTGTAGCCCCTCCTTTATGTTTATTATTTTGCGGATCTGCCCCCAAAACGGCATGAGAAAATACTTTACTCTTGGCTCCTAACGTTGTCTTTCCCATTATTACAACATGACTTGTCAAACTACATTCATCACCAATAACAGCCTCTGAACTAATATGGCAAAATGGTCCAACGCGTACATTCTCACCAAGCTGCGCTCCCTTCTCCACAAGAGCAGTTGGATGGATTTTCGTACCGGACATTTTTTAATTCCCATCAAATATCGTTTATGCTTCTTCGACAATCATCGCAGCAATTTCTGCTTCAGCGACGCGAACATCTTCTACTTTTGCAACACATGAAAAACGTCTCATACCAGATCTTTTTTTCAAAAGCTGAACATGGATTTTTAGCTGATCACCAGGCATAACCGGCTTACGAAATTTCGCATTATCAACCGTCATAAGGTAAACTAAATTTGTTTGCTTATTGCCTAAATTTAAAAGTGCTATTGCTCCTGCCGTTTGTGCCATAGCTTCTAAAATCAAAACTCCAGGCATAACAGGCTTTGAGGGAAAATGTCCCATAAAATGTGGCTCGTTAATCGTTATATTTTTAATACCAATCGCTTCTTGTTCACCATCAATATCAACGATACGATCAATTAATAAAAATGGATAACGGTGCGGTAATATTGATAATAGTTTTTCAATATCGACAGCCTCTAAGTTTTTAGTTTTTTCACTGCTGATCATATCAGCGTTTCTCCTTTTTAACTTTTCCCATACTGCGCAATGCCGCTACTTCACGAAACCATTGTTTAAATGGTCGCGCTGGACTACCTCCCCATTTTTCGCCATCCGGAATGTCATTCATAACACCACTACGAGCAGCAATCTGAACAGATTTACCTATTATGATGTGATCCGCTACTCCCACACTTCCGCCAAGCTGAGACATATCCCCTATAGATGTACTTCCCGCAATGCCACATTGAGCGGCAATAAGACAATAGCGTCCAATTTTGACATTGTGGGCAATTTGTACAAGATTATCAATCTTGCTTCCTTCACCAATAACAGTATCTTGAAATGTTCCACGATCAATTGTTGTGTTCGCACCAACTTCTACACCATCCTCAATAATAACGCGACCAAGCTGTGGAATTTTCTCGATTCCAGAAACGCCCCCAACATAACCAAAACCATCTTGCCCAATGCAAACACCAGGATAAAGCTGAACCTTATCACCTATTATAGAACACTGAACTGTTACCTTAGGAGCAATATAGCAGTCACATCCAATACGGCAATTTTCACCGATAACAGCTGTGGATGAAATAAGAGTTCCTGCACCAATCTCAACATTTTTACCAATAACAGCTCCCGCTTCAATACACACATCATGTGCCAACTTAGCCGTTGGATGAATATGCGCATGCGATGAAATCCCCTTCTGCCCCAACCAAGGCATTGGCTTGACAGAATCTGGAAACAAAATACGACCAATCTGAGCAAAGTCACGCTGTGGTGTGGATGTCACCAAAATTGCCATAGTTTCGGGAACTTTAAAAACAATCTCATTCGTACACAAAACAGCAACAGCAGAACTGTCCAGTAAAGCATCAGAAAACTTCCGATGCTCTACAAAAACAAGCGAACCTTCCACAGCACTCTCAAGTGAAGAAAGAGTATTGATAACTTTATGAGAAAACTCTGGATTAAGAAGCTTTGCACCCGTCAACTCAGCAGCATTTGCAACTGTCAATCGTCGGGACGGCGTAAAAAAAAATGTATCCGCCATCAAAACACTTTCTCTCCCAGCTTAAGCTATTCTCTTCAAGTTTTTCCTTCTTAAAATCGCTCAAATCAGAACTTCGTAGAAATACCAAAGTTCAATTGTTGCAAACGATCACCTTCCTGCTTCGTTATTGGCCAAGCATAATCAAAACGCAAAGGACCAAACGGAGAATCCCACATCAAACTCACACCTGCAGATGAACGCCAAGCACTTTTGGTATTGGTAACAGACGGTTCACCCTTAAAAACGGCTTTATAATTATTGCCATAAAGCGTGGCAATATCCGCAAATAAAGCACCGCGCAACCCAAATCCTTCAGGCACGACAGGGATAGGGAACTGTACTTCAGCAGTCGCATTCATATATGTCGTTCCCCCCAAGAAATAAACCTCACCCTTACTGGAAACCTGACGCGGACCTATTCCATTATATTTGAACCCTCGAATCATATCAGAATTTACTTTAAACATATCGAAAATACGAACACCATCTCGGCCCATTCCGTGGATATAACCACCCCCAAAGGAAAGCAAACCAACGATATCCTTCTGGTCAGAAAGAGTCTTGTACATCATCGCCTTACCCGTGGTCTTCAAGAACTTTGCACTCCCACCAAGCCCTGCATATTCCTGAAGCAGATGCACGTACCACCCATCATGGGGGGATCTCATATCATCAATCGTATTATAGGTGAAACCATAACTAATTGATGAACGTTTCCAAGGGCTGTGTTTTGCAGCTTGAACAATCGCACCAGAATATTTCCCATATAATTCTATTATGTCACTCTCTTTGTCAAAATCATACTCTCCGCCAAAATCATATTCTTCCTGCACATAAGAATAAGCTACATTAGCAGATAATTGATTATTAATAGGTAACGAAAACCGCAGCGATCCACCTGTCTGCCGTACATCATAGGCTTTATCAGCACGATAAGTACTACGAAAAACATCAACACCAGCAGATAAACGATACCCTAAGAAATAAGGATCAACAAATGATAAATTATAATTACGAGATTTTTCTTGCCCCGCACCTAATCCTAAACGAACATATTGACCACGTCCCCCAAGATTACGTTCAGTAACAGAAACTTCAAGTGACATACCAGGACTTGTTCCCCCTGTTGTATACCCTCCAGAAAGAGAAAGATCTCCTGTTGAAGCTTCAACGACATCTATTACCAAAACAACTTGGTCAGATTGATCTGTAGGAACCATTGAAATATTAACGGCTTTGAAGAAACCTAAACTTTCTAGACGACGTTTTGCCCGCTGTAATAAAGTTTGATTGTAAGCATCTCCTTCGTTTAAATCAATCTCACGGCGAATGACGTAATCACGCGTTTTCTCATTGCCACGTATATCAATACGTTGAATATAAGCACGTGTACCCCGTTCAATATTATATAAAATTGAAATTGTATGATTTGCTAAATTACGATTTCCCCGCGGTTCAACTTTAGCAAAAGCATATCCCGAATCAGCAACTTTGTTATTAATAGTTGCAACAGACTGTTCAATATCTTCTGCACTATAAACATTACCTGGCTGGGTTTTAAGCATCCTTTTCACAGATTGAACGTCAATTCCATCAACATCACTTTCAACCTGAATATCGCTAATTTTATAGAGCGCACCCTCATCAAGAACGAAAGAAATTTTATACGTATTGCTTGCTGCATCAAAAGTTGCTTTAGAAGAGACTACACGAAAATCTGCATAACCACGGTTATAATAAAAGCGACGTAAAGCTTCTTCATCAACAGCGAGGCGCTCTTCACTGTAAACATCACCTCCCAACAACTTCGAAAAAATTCCTGAAGTTTTTGTTGAAATCACATCACGCAAACGACGACTTCCAAAGACATTATTTCCCTTAAAAGTGATATCACCAATCTTTGTTTTTTTCCCTTCAACGACATTAAATACCACATTAACCCGCCCTTTTCCAAGGTTAATCGTTTGAACGTTAACAGTGATATTATTACGACCAAGAGTTTTATAAGCCTCACGAATTGTATTTATATCAGCAGAAAGCTTAGCAGAATTAAAAGGCTCATTCGGTTTTAAAGAAATAAACCGCTTAAGATCTGGGTCTTTAAAAGATTTATTTCCTTGAAACAATATTTGATTGACAACCTCATATTCTTTTACGAATACAACCAATTTATCACCCACCGGATTTATTTTAACATCATAAAATAAACCCAATTCGAAAAGGTTCTTCACAGCACTATCAACATCACCACTGGAAACACCTTGCCCAACCTTAATCCCCATATTGTCTCGAATCGCCTGAGAACTTACAAACTTATTCCCACGAACCTCAATAGAGCGGACTACAGACGCTTGTATTTCTCCGACCGCAGCAATTGACATAAAAACCGTTGCTGGGGCAAACATCCCCATCTTTAACACCAATACAGATGCTGCATTTAAAAACTTTGAATTCGTAGTCATTGGCTTTTTTACCTTACTCTCGTTCCTTGGACATGATGCCTTAAAAGCTAACTGCCATAACAACCTTTTTACAGCGAGACTTTTCATTCCTTAATTACTCATTATAATGTACAACGCCACAACATTTTGTAGACATGGTAAACAACCTTCAATTTGTTTTTGCTATTATTACTTAATTTATAAAGCGTTTTCCATAATTTAATTAGCTAAACCAACAAAAATAATCATTAAAAAAGACAAAGATCATAAAAAGGAGAAGAATGGAAAAACCTAAACGAAAAACGATTCCCTGAATTTTAGCAGATATTTTCCTCCCAGTAATGACCTCAATGACATGCAATAAAAGATGCCCACCGTCAAGCGGTAGAATCGGAAAAAGGTTAATAAGCCCAACACTTATTGAAAGAAAAGCTGCCAAATTCAACAAAGAGATAAAACCTGTCTCGCTCACTTTCCAAGCAATTTTAACGGTTTTAGAAGGTCCACTTAGCCGACAACGATCCTCTTTGCCTCCTATTAAACGACTCATAAAAAGAACGGTTTGAGTGGCGATAAACACAGTACGGTCTGACGCTTTTCTTACAGCTGTTACAAAACCATAGCGAATATGTTTTATATAAGTTGGATCTAAACGTGCAGGATTATTTAAATCAACAGGAACACCTACACCTATCATAGCACTTCGTGTTCGATTACCAAATCCATCATCTCGCTCAACGACTTTCGGGGTAATCATCGTTGTAAAGACTCGCCCCATGCGTTCTATTTTAAACTCTATGGGTTCTCTTCCGTGAAAAGCTACATAATTCATCAAATCTTCAAAGCTTTCAACCCGTCGTCCATCCATTTCAACAAAACGATCACCTAATTCCAAACCGGATTGAAGAGCAGGGCTATCTTTTACCAAAGAACCAACAACGGGCTCAATGGCTACACGACCATAGATAAAGAAAAAAAATGTTAGAATAACAACAGTAAAAAGGGCATTGAAGAAAGGACCGGCAAAAACAGTTGCTGCTTTTTTCCAAGCATGCGCACTAGCAAATGAACCATCGACAATCAGAGATGATTGGGATGATTCCGTATCGATTTTTTCCTCATCCCCAACAAATTTTACATAACCTCCTAAGGGGATAAGTGCTAAACGCCACTTCGTGCCATGCTTATCTGTATAACTCGCTATTTCTGGTCCAAATCCAAGCGAAAAAATTAACGCCTTAATACCACACCACCGACCAATGAGATAGTGCCCAAATTCGTGCACAAAAATGATAATCATAATGATGAAAAGAATACTCAAACTTCTTAAAAGAAAATCACCCATAGTGACGATATGATTTAAAAGTTCCAAACTATCTTCTCCCAATTAGATCATACTAAAAAGATTAAAAGGCGCATCCATATCAGACATAAATGAACCAATTAAATAAAGAAGAAAAGCTGCCCCTACCAATCCATCTATACGATCCATAAAACCACCATGTCCAGGCAATAAAGAACTAGAATCTTTAACAGAAAACCGTCTTTTGAGCCATGATTGCCCTAAATCACTCAATTGTGAAACAATTGACAAAACAAGTGTAAGGAGTGGCACAAAAAAACTGGCTAAATTTATATCAAAAAATCCAAAAGCAACCCATATACCACCGAAAACTCCGACAAATGTACCACCAAGTGCTCCTGACCATGTTTTATTAGGAGAAAATTGTGGTGCTAATTTAGGGCCCCCTAATGCACGTCCGATAAAATAACCACCAATATCTGTTCCCCACACTATCGTAAATAAGAAAATAACAACTTGGAACCCCAACATTTCATGATCCCGTAGAAAGCATAAAGCAACAACAGGAAAAGATGCATATAAAAAACCACAAAAAACCCAACCACTCTTTTTTATAGATATAATAGCTAACACTGTAGCTAAAACGATTAAAACACAAAAAATCAATGAAGCAGATACACTCAATACTAAAAAAAAGCCAAAGATTAAATAAAAGATACTTGCTAATATTTTTTGTAAAATACACCATTTCTCTTTAGTAATACTCATCCACTCATAAAGAACAAAACCGCCAATACACCATACAAATAAAAAAAAGAAGTTTCCTCCCAACCATGTTAGATACAACGCAATAATGCCAAAAACAAAAGCTGTCAGAATACGATAAACCAAATTAGACAAAACAACATCCAAACAATAAAAATAGAAAATACAAGCTCTAAAATTAACGCAAGAAAAATTCCCCTACGCAGTATTTTTATCTCATACCTGTATAATTTCTCTTATAATTTATCATAAATAATTCAGTCTACTAAGATAGCGCTTATGAAACTAATAATCAATGAAAACAGCTTCAAAAATCTCCGTCAAAATTATAAAATATTTTTTTAATATTTTCTCAATATAAAATGAAAAAGCAGTTACCTCTGCCCCATACAAATTAACTAATATAGGTTTCGTATAAAAACACTTTTCTATCAACTATTCGTCATTAAAAAATGAATTACGCCACATAACATCTGCTTGATCAATTATACTCACATGTTTTATAATGAGAAATAAGAGAAAGGTTAGACTTGTTTTTTTGCATTATATTCTTTCCTCAACCTTCATCTTAGAATATTTGAATAATTTCTAATAATGCTTTCATTATGCATTTTAACAAAGACGTGCTCAACTAAAAACCCGCACCATGCTGTTAAATAGTGTCTCCCAGCAAAGGGCATGATTTATCACGCAGACTAAAAAATTAAAACATCTGCCCTTTCAAATCAGTCTCTCCCATATCAAAATGATAGAACACCTTCCTGCATCACACCTTGCTACCACAGAGCACACCACTCCCCACAATTATCCCTAGAAACAATTTACAGGCTGGGAGTAAATATCCTTTTTCTAGTGACAAAATCGTCTTAAACGTGCATAATTTCAGATTCTTTTACGGCTAAAATTTTATCAATATCAGCAATAGTTTCATCCGTGAGTTTTTGAACTTTTTCAGACAAACTATGGGCTTCATCTTGTCCAATTTCACCATCTTTTTCTAACTTTTTCAAATTGTCCAGACCATCCCGACGAACATGACGTGTAGCAACACGCGCTTGCTCTGCATAGTGATGCGCAATTTTTACAAGTTCTTTACGGCGCTCTTCATTCAACTCAGGCAAAGGAATACGTAGATTCGTACCATCAGTTATGGGATTTAAACCAAGACCAGAATCGCGAATAGCGCGCTCTACAGCTCCGACCATCGTTTTATCCCATACAGAAACAGAAAGCATCCGAGGTTCAGGAACAGAAATATTAGCAACCTGATTTATATGCACAACAGAACCATAAGATTCAACGGTCAACGGCTCTAATAAACTAGCCGATGCACGTCCAGTCCGTAAACCACCTAATTCATGTTTAAAAGCCGTAATGGCACCATCCATGCGACGTTTCAGATCATCCATAATCGATGTAACATTCATATTTCTGTCTCCTTCAATTGTCCTTTGAAGCTTACCCTTATTCCGATACTATTGTAAAGCGTCCTGTTCCATTCAAGACCTTAGCCAAACCGCCTTTTTCATGAATGGAGTACACAATAATCGGTACATTGTTCTCACGTGCTAAAGTGACCGCCGTTGAATCCATAACAGATAATCCCCATTGCAAAACTTCAACATGTGTTAATTGGTCAAAACGCTTAGCCGTAGGGTCTATTTTTGGATCTGCTGAATAAATACCATCAACTTGTGTTCCTTTAAGAAGGACATCTGCACCAATTTCTGCTGCACGTAAAGTAGCAGCAGAATCAGTGGTAAAAAATGGATTTCCTGTACCACCTGCAAAAATAACAACTTTTCCCTGATTCATATAAGCTATTGCTTTACGTTGCGAGAAACTTTCACAAATTTGTGGCATAGCAATCGCAGAGAGTACAACAGTTTCAACCCCTAATTTTGTCAAAGATGTTCGCAATGCTAAAGAGTTAATAGCAGTTGCAAGCATTCCCATATGATCACCTGTCACTCGGTCCCCACCATGCGAAGCAACAGCAACGCCACGAAAAATATTTCCCCCACCTATCACAACCGCAACTTCTATCCCCATTGTGCGCACTTCTGCAATATCAGCGGCAATACGGTCTACAACAGAAACATCAATGCCAAAATTCTGCCCTCCCATAAGAGCTTCACCAGAAGCCTTTAAAAGAATACGTTTATACGGAAGTGCTAATGCCATTAATAATCTCCCCAAAAGCCCATTTACTTTTTGCTTTTGACATCACGAAGGGCACCACTTTTTTCACGTGACGCCCTCTCAACAATTACATTATTCCCCTCAGAGATTCTACAACCAATGATATGCCTTTAAATCTCTGATCAAGAGTTTGCAATAACTAGCCTTTTACAGCAGCAGCAACCTCTGCAGCAAAATCAGACTCCTCTTTTTCCACACCTTCACCTAATGCAAAACGAATAAAGCCTGTAATTTTTGCTGGAGCACCAATTGATTTCTCAGCATCCTTTAAAGCGGCCTCAACAGTTATATCAGGATTCATAACAAAAGCTTGAGAAAGCAAAACAACCTCTTCAAAAAACTTACGCATACGTCCTTCTACCATTTTTTCAATGATATTTTCAGGTTTTCCAGACTGACGTGCTTGATCTGAAAAAATTTCTTTTTCTCGCTCAACAGCAGCAGCATCAACATCTTGTGCTGTAAGTGCTAATGGATTGGTTGCCGCAATATGCATCGCGACCTGCCGACCAAAAGCAAGAGCAGCCTCTTTATTTCCTGTTGTTTCAATCGCAACCAAAACACCAAGTTTTCCAAGCCCATCAGCCACACTATTGTGTATATAAGTCGCAACAACACCATTCTCAACAGACAATTTAGCGGAACGACGAAATGTCATATTTTCGCCAATTGTACCAATTGCATCTTTAATCGTAAGCTCTACAGTCTTCTCAGAACCTGGATAAAGAGAAACAGAAACAGATTCAACATCCCCTAGCGTATCTAAGGCAGCAGTTGCTACTTTACGCACGATGTCTTGGAATCCATCATTGCGCGCAACAAAATCTGTTTCAGAATTAATCTCAACCAAAACTGCATGTGAATCTTTTGATACGACTCCGATTAATCCCTCAGCTGCTGTACGACCAGCCTTTTTATCTGCTTTAGCTATTCCTTTTTTACGAAGCCAATCAACAGCAGCTTCCATATCACCATTGGTCTCTGCTAGGGCGGCTTTACAGTCCATCATACCAGCGCCAGATAGTTCTCGAAGTTCTTTTACTTGTGCAGCAGTAATGCTCATATTTGCCTCTTTATTTTATAACAGTGAAAGCGTGCAAAATCCCTCTGCACGCCTATAACTTCTTCTTTAGACAATAAAAGTACCTTAATTAGGCATTTTATATTATTCAGAAACTTCTGAAACTGCATTTTCTTCCAAAATAGGCTCCACAGGTGCATCAACTTGAGCTCCTAAATCGATACCCATTGCTCCTTGCTGGCGTGCAATACCATCAAGAGCAGCACGGGCAAAAAGATCGCAATAAAGAGAAATTGCACGTGAAGCATCGTCATTACCTGGTATTGGATGTGTTACGTCATCGGGATCACAATTGGTATCAATAATAGCAATCACTGGAATACCTAAACGCTTTGCTTCTTGGAGTGCAATATTTTCTTTATTCGTATCGATAACAAAGATAAGATCTGGAACAGAACCCATATCTTTAATACCACCAAGCGCACGATTAAGCTTTTCACGATCACGTTCAAGATTTAAACGTTCCTTTTTAGTAAAGCCTTGCGCTTCAGCAGCAAGAATTTTGTCAAGCTTCCGCAAACGATGGATCGAATTGGAAATCGTTTTCCAGTTTGTGAGCATGCCGCCAAGCCAACGTGCATTAACGTAATACTGAGCGGAACGATTCGCCGCATCTGCGATAATGTCAGATGCTTGCCGTTTCGTACCAACAAAGAGAATACGACCACCACGCGCTACAGTATCTGAAACAAGTTTAAGTGCTTGGTGTAAAAGTGGAACGGTCTGAGCAAGGTCAATAATATGGATATTATTACGCTGGCCATAAATATAGGGAGTCATTTTGGGATTCCAGCGATGAGTCTGGTGACCAAAATGCACACCGGCTTCTAAAAGCTGGTGCATAGTAAAATCGGGTAGTGCCATAAATCTTATCCTTTCCGGTTCAACCTCCGCGGAAAAAGCAGGAAGACCTGCTACCGGCGGATGCTTGCTAGAAGTTTCTCACAGATCATTTGCAAACACCCAGACTCCGCGTGTGGAATAGCGCAAACATACTAATATTTGATTCTTTTTCAAGTTATTTTCTTTAATCATTTAATATTTGCATTTTCACATTGATTAAGATCTTTTCCAAGTTCCAAGAATTCGAGACTGTTCAATTTTGCACGCACTGAAAAAGTTCCATAATCTATATGAAGATCACGCATGACACCATTCTCATGTAAGAGAAAACTGCTACGATAAACCGGCAAACCATCTTTATTTTCTCCATCATCAAAATAAGAAATTGTAACAGGCCAATATTCTTCTTCATCCAATTTTCTTACTTTTTCCGTTTCGCTATCAGATAAAAGCGTCTTCTTTTCCCCTATGACGATACTTTCTTTTATAACTTTATCTGCTTTATTTGTCCCATCAAATACAGTAACATTGTAAAAATGATCTCCTGCTTTTGCATGGCGGATAATATTTTTTAGTTGCATCATTGGAAATTCAGCCATTGCAAGCTTATACTCTTTTTCCTTTGGCTTTTTTAAGGTAACTGTGATACCATCTTGCGTACGCTCCGCAACCCCCTCGGCACGATGCACAACCTCTTCTCCCTCTTGATCTGTAATATTAAAACGAAATGTACGGCTGTCTCCTGTTTCATAACTCGTCGTCTGTTGATCCGTCAAACGTACTGGCATATCTTCAATGTGAACACGGCTAATAAAACGAAAACGTGTGCTATAGCCCTGGCATGCCGAACCAGTAAGCTCGTAAACCATTCGTCCTGACATCGCAGAAATTGTCATTTCATGAGAAACACTATCGAGATGAAAATCATAAATTGCTCGATGAGGCACAATAAAAATGGGCTCTTCAGCTCTCGCAGTACATAAAAAAACAATATATAAAATTATTATAAATAATGATCTAATCATTCCCAACTTCCGAACTTTATCCCCGTTGCATAACATCATACAATAAGGCAAAAAAGGTTAATTTCTCAATTAACCACACATTTTCTTAAATCAAAAAATAGATTATGCAATGAATATATTATAGAGCAGCTATGGAGTTAAAATTATGACCAATATGATTGAAAAAAACTTAGAAAAATTCGGAATCACTCTTCCTGAAGTAATCTCCCCCCTTGCCAATTACATCACCACTTCACAAAGTGGCAATCAACTCTTTATTTCTGGACAACTCCCTCTTATTAATGGAAAACCAATAGCCATCGGTAAAGTTGGTGCAACTGTGAATACCGAACAAGCCCAAAAAGCATCTGAAGCTTGCGCTCTCAATATTCTCGCGCAACTCAAGGCAACTCTGGGTGACTTAAATAAAATAAAACGTGTGGTCAAAATTACTGTTTTTGTGGCTGTAGATTCTCATTTTACCGATATTCCTTTTGTTGCCAATGGAGCTTCTAATTTATTCGTCAATATCCTTGGTGAAATTGGAAAACACGCCCGTTCTGCTATTGGTGTTGCCTCTCTTCCTATGGATGTTCCTGTAGAAGTTGAAGCCATCATAGAAATCTAAACCTTCATTAAGACAGTGCATTATCCTAAATATAACTGAAGTCAAAATACTTCTTTGTCTTACACTCTGATAAACCTTGCATTTTTTCGTTTTTAAATTAGAATCTTAAACTTACGATAAAAGGAAATATTTGTATGAAACAAGCTTATGACAATAACAATATTTTTGCTAAATTGATTCGCAATGAAATCCCTTCTGTTCGGGTCTACGAAGATGATGATGTTATTGGATTTATGGATATCATGCCACAGGCACCAGGTCATACGCTGGTCATTCCTAAAAAAGGCTCTAGAAACTTACTTGATGCAGATCCTGAAACATTATTTCCTGTTATTAAAGCTGTTCAAAAAATTGCAAATGCTGTCAAAAAAGCCTTTCAAGCAGATGGCATAACTGTCATGCAATTTAATGAAGCAGCTAGTCAACAAACCGTCTATCACCTTCATTTTCATATTATACCACGTATGGAGGGAATAGAGCTTACCCCTCATAATGATATGGTAACGCCTCCAGAAATACTTGAAGAGAATGCAAAAAAAATTCGTGCAGCTTTATAACACACTCTTAAGTTGTTGTGCTTTTTTTTCCTACACGTTTTTTTGTAAAGTTTTCCATTTTACTTTTCTTTGAACTTACAGATATATCGGAAGATGAAATTTCTAACTGTAAGCTTTCTTTTTTACCATTTGATTTTTGTGTCAATACGCGAACGGTACCACCATTGCGTAACTTTCCAAATAAAATTTCATCAGCTAATGGCTTTTTAATATATTCTTGTATAACACGCCCTAATGGGCGTGCTCCCATCTGAGAATCATATCCTTTATTAGAAAGCCATAAAGTTGCAGAAGGGCTTAATTCAAAACAAATTCCCCGATCAGCTAATTGTGCTTCAAGCTGAAAAATAAATTTTTGCACTATCTGATTGATGATTAAATGAGATAAAGGTGCAAACGGAATAATTGCATCTAACCGATTACGAAATTCTGGTGTAAATAACCGATTGATTGCTTCTATATCCTCACCATCACGATGTACTTTCCCAAATCCAATAGCTGATTTTGCCATATCTGAAGCACCAGCATTGGTTGTCATAATCAAAATAACATTGCGGAAATCAATTTTCTTACCATTATGGTCTGTTAATCTACCATAATCCATTACCTGCAATAAAATATTAAATAACTCTGGATGCGCTTTCTCAATCTCATCTAGCAATAGAACTGCGTGAGGTTTCTGATCAACGGCATCTGTAAGGAGACCTCCTTGATCAAACCCTATATAACCTGGAGGTGCTCCGATTAAACGTGCTACCGTATGCCGTTCCATATATTCTGACATATCAAAACGCAATAATTCAATGCCTAAAGATGATGCAAGCTGTTTTGCAACTTCAGTTTTTCCTACACCTGTTGGTCCTGAAAATAAATAACTTCCTATTGGTTTATCCGGTTCGCGTAAACCTGCTCGCGCCAATTTTATGGATGAAACTAAGACGGAAATTGCCTGATCTTGACCATAAACAACATGTTTGAGTTCTCTTTCAAGCTTACTCAGTATCTTCTGATCATTCCGGGAAACTGTTTTTGATGGAATTCTTGCAATTGTAGCAACAGTCGCTTCAATTTCTTTAACACCTATACTCTTCTTGCGTTGTTTTTGTGGCAAAAGCTTTTGCGCTGCGCCACTTTCATCAATAATATCAATTGCTTTGTCAGGTAACCTACGGTCAATTATATAACGTGAAGATAATTCTACAGATGCCTTCATCGCCTGATCTGTGTATTTAATCTGATGAAAATCTTCAAAGTAAGGCTTCATCCCCTGCAAAATCTTAATCGCATCTGTAACAGAAGGTTCATTAATATCAATCTTCTGAAAACGACGCTCTAAAGCACGATCTTGTTCAAAGAATTTGCGATATTCTCTGTAAGTCGTCGAACCAATACATCGCATAGTTCCAGAAGATAACACAGGTTTCAAAAGATTTGCTGCATCCATATTTCCCCCTAATGTCGCTCCTGCTCCAATTAAGGTATGAATTTCATCAATAAATAAAATAGCATCTGGATACAGCTCAAACTCTTTAATAACTTGTTTTAAGCGTTCTTCAAAATCACCGCGATAACGTGTACCTGCAACAAGTCCCCCCATATCAAGAGAAAATATTGTTGCATTTGATAAAACTTCAGGCACTTGCCCATCAACAATACGCTTTGCCAACCCCTCAATTATAGCTGTTTTCCCTACTCCAGGATCACCAACCAAAAGCGGATTGTTTTTTGACCTTCGACATAAAATCTGTATCATGCGTGAAATTTCTATTTCACGGCCAATTAATAAATCAATTTTTCCATTACGTGCTTTACAATTGAGATCAACACAATAATTCGTTAAAGCACTTGTTCCTCTTTCACCATTATCCGAAATCTGCTGATCTAATTGCTCTTCAAGTCCTTCAAGTAACATGGATAACCCATCATCACGCGTGACACCCTGTGAAATAAAACGTACAGCATCGTAGCGTGTCATTCCCATCTCTTGAAGAAAATATGCTGCATGGCTTTCACGTTCAGAAAAAATTGCAACAAGAACATTTGCCCCCGATACTTCATCTTTTCCAGCTGATTGTGCATGAATCACCGCACGTTGGATAACACGCTGGAAAAAAGCTGTAGGCTTTGTATCCTCATCAGCTCTAATCTGTTCATCTAACTCTGAGCGAAGATAATTGGTTAAGCGCTCTCGCAATTCCTCCACATCTACTTGGCAAGCCTGAATAACGGAATTTGCATCGGCATCATCTAACAGCGCAAGTAGAAGATGCTCTAGTGTTGCATATTCATGCCGTGCTTGAGTAGCAATTGTTAATGCACGATGCAAAACCTCTTCAAGACTAGGTGTAAAAGATGGCATAGCTCCTCACTTCCATTCCATTACACATTGTAACGGATGTTCATTTTGACGCGCACATTCCCTCACTTGTAATATTTTCATTTCAGCGACTTCATAAGTGTAAGTCCCACATTCTCCTATCCCATTGTGATGAACATTTAACATTATCCGCGTTGCCTCTTCGAAACTTTTTTTAAAAAAGTTCTTCAAAACGAAAACAACAAAATCCATAGGTGTGTAATCATCATTAAGCAAAAAAACTCGACATAATTTAGGTTTTTCGAGTTTTTCTCTAGCCTTAGGCATTATAACCGCACCATGCCTACCTTCATCCCAATTCTTGCCCTTTTCATTATGCATAATATGAGCTATAGAGTTTATTATGAGCATCTGTCCCATTATCGTTTTCCATGCAGCACATTTTTATTAATTTTAAATTCTTTCATAACTATTGCAATACCTGTTTGTATTAGAAAAAAATTTCCCTCTATGGTTAGACTTCAATCACTCACTCATAAAATAACTTCTGTAAACAAATTAGTAATACCATTCGTCTAAACTGCATCAATAAATTACAGAAAAGGAAGCTTTATAGAAGTTTTTTAGGATAAATGGAGAAATAGGATACTGCAAGTGTATATTAATTATCAAAAAATTATGCGCTACTGTAAAACAATAGCAATTTCTTTTGTTATGTTAGCTTTTTCTTACTGTTGGGCATCCGCCACACCTCAAGGCGCCTATCCTGATAAGTATGCGGCTATTGTTATAGATGCTACTACGGGAAAAACTTTATTTCAAGCCAATGCAACACTGAAACGTTATCCTGCTTCTTTAACAAAAATGATGACATTGTACTTACTCTTTGAAGCTATGCAGATGCGTCGTGTGACACCAAATACACCAATTCCTGTTTCACATTATGCAGCAATGCGTCCACCGACAAAAATTGGATTTAAAGCAGGCCAAACAATTTCTGCAGAATCAGCAGCTAAAGCACTCATTACAAGATCCGCAAATGATGTTGCTGCTGCCATTGCAGAATATCTTGGAGGTAGTGAAAAAAAATTCGCTCAAATGATGACAGTAAAAGCTCGTAAACTTGGCATGAAACATACACATTTTGCAAATGCTTCAGGACTTCCGGATGTGCACAATTATTCTACAGCACGAGATATAGCGACTTTGTCATTAGCTTTACGTAAACATTTTCCCAAACAATATAAATTGTTCAAAACAAAAAGTTTTAATTTCCGTGGACATAAAATTAACAGCCACAATAAACTTGTTAAAATAATGAAAGGTGTCGATGGAATTAAAACAGGCTACACACAAATGTCAGGTTCTAATTTAGCAACTTCGATGCGTCTTGAGGGGCGCTCTATTGTCGCTGTTGTTATGGGAGGTAAATCATCTACTGCACGTGACGAGCATATGGCTAGCTTATTGAATCAATATTTGCCCAAAGCAAGCCAAATGAAAAGTGGTGAACGTTTAATAGCTTCTGTACGCTATCACTTACCCACTGGGGCCAATACTCCTATACCGACCATTAAAGCTGATTCAAGTAATTTTGACGATGAAATTTCGACTATGTTGACAGCATTTGCAGAACAACCTAAAAACTCCAATATCGCAATAACGGCTGTCAATAAGGTAATTATACCAATACCGAATCCTCAAAAAACTATACCGGCTGAGACTCATAAAATTGTAACAGTCTCTTTGTCCGAAAATGCCGGATGGGCTATCCAAATTGGTTCTCTTCCTAGTGAAGAACAAGCAAAAACTCTACTTTTAAAAGCAAAAAATATAGCTTTTTCTACTTTAAAGCACGCATCTTCACACATGCAACTGTTTGAAAAAAATGGGCGGCGTTATTACCGAGCGCGCTTTACAGGGTTTCAATCAAAAAAAGCTGCATTTGACGCTTGCTCTACATTAAAGAAAGCAAATTTTAACTGCTATACTGTAGCCTACTAAAAATTTTTGAATTCTGCGTTAAGGATAGTATTATGACAGATAATGCTTTTGCTTCATTCCATAAAAAAGAAATTTTATTGAAGCAATCATCCCTCCTTTTATTGCGTCCTCTTCACGATGCTGCCGCAAAACTTACTGGTTTAAAATATAATTCTACTGCATTAGATACACAGTCTCTTGTTAACCTTCTCATTTGCCAAACAATGCGCAACCGTCGTCTCATAATGCCTCCTGTACGCATTCATTTACGCGTTGCGAGCCAAACTGGTAATGTGCCTATTAAAATCCGTTTAGGAGCAACAAATATTTAATTCTACAGACCCTCTCTAAAAAATTATTTTATTATTAACCATTATCTACAACCTTAGAAAACCTTTTGATAAACATACTTTTTTCTTAAATTGTTGAATTTTCTGACAGCTTTTCCAACTATCCAATATCTCCAAGCTTTCAATAAAACATTGTTAAGGACATAAAAATACCCAATATTTTTCCACTTTTGGATTTAATATAAAAAATTATCCTTGATATCTTTCTGGAAAAAATGAATAGCTTCATTAGATGAAAGCTTATCATTTGGTGGGATTATTGTAAAAGTTCAATAAAGAAAATCCCTCTTAATAACGCTCCCTATACAACATAAACGCTGTAAAAAAAAACAATCTCACTTCTCTTACTTGTATTTATGTCAACAGGCACAGAAAATTGGAAAATACAAATACTATCGATGAAAAAACGTAAATAAATTATCAGATTAAATATTATGATAACGATTCCCATAAGATTTTAATTTATAATTATAATTTATTTTTTGCATATTGAACAAGAGATTTTCGTAAAATACTCTTATTTTACTTCTTATATTGAATCAGTCAAAATCGCTCGCTTGCTCATCACGAGCAAAATTGACATATAAACCATTTACAAAAGGAATCAAAGTATCCCTTATGAATCATTTCAAGTACTAGGATCTTTTGTAATATTGAACGTTGAAAAAAAGGATGATATTGCTGGTTTTCTCCCTTTATAAATAAAGATGCTAATACTCTATAGATTTTATACCATTCATGGAAAACTTACATTATATTATTCATATGCAAGATACTGATTTATAAAGATAATTAATTATTTTGTATGTTAGATGAGAATCTCGAATATCGTAAGATTCTCTCATTTAAAATCTGTTTATGTTGAATCAATCAAAACCGTCTCTTGCATGTTATGAGCGAGATTAGTGTGTAGCGTGAAACTGTACCAAAAAGACTAAAAATGCCTATAATGAACCGTTTCAAATGCCAAGTGCTTTAGTCCCCCTGTACAGAGGGGGGTTCTGGCAAAGTGTGTAACCATGCCAGCGTACTTCTTTTTATTAAGCATAAAGATGGAGACAGCTCAATGGATTTACCGTTATATCATTCACAGGTGCCATCGCGAAATGAGCTTGGGGGCACCTGAGAGATATTTTTTTAAAACGAACTCACGAACGCGTAACACGATAATGTTCTATCGTGTGCATTCTATTCTCATGAGAATTTTTATAAATATTTCTTAATGTATACGTTATTATTTATTTTAATTTTTTTGTCGGTACAAAATTTATAAATAAAAAAGATATTTCCAATATATCTCTTAATTATTGTAAATTAGTGTTTTTTTCAAGGCATTTTTTATCATACTAGGTAGAAAAAAACTTCACTTTTAAAAAATTAAAACCTTTAAAATTCTACTTTCTTCATCATAATTATTCAGACTTAAAACAAATTTTCCTTGGATACTCAGGCATAATCTTCCATTACTTAAAAGATATATGGCTATGGAAACTTTTTAAAGCCATAAAACCCAGCTAAAAATAATGGCAGATTGATCACTAATTTTACTTTACGCTTTCTTATTTTTTCCAAATTACACTTTTTCCCCACTTTAGAGACAAATCAAACAGATGTACAACACTCTCCCCTCCAAGCTTGCATGCAACACCTATTATTCGTTAAGAAAACACTGAATCATCTCAGATTTATTTCAAACTACTGCTGCATTAAAGTGGAATTTTGATTTATAAGGAACAAAAAACATAAGCTTTATTAGGAAATACGATCTCTCTCCAAAAAGTCCAGTTATGGATTGAAAAATGTTCCAGCTCTTAACAAGATATCGCATTGACTGCAAGACCACCTTTACTTGTCTCTTTATAGCGTTCACTCATATCATGACCAGTCTGGCGCATTGTTTCTATACAAGCATCAAGAGAAACAAAATGATCTCCATTACCATATAATGCAAGAGAAGAAGCCGTTACCGCCTTAACAGCTCCCATTGCATTACGCTCAATACAAGGCACTTGTACAAGACCTGCAACAGGATCACATGTCATTCCCAAGTGATGTTCAAGCGCAATTTCTGCCGCATTTTCAATTTGAGCTGGTGTTCCACCTAACGCTGCGGTCAACCCTGCTGCGGCCATTGAAGATGCCGTTCCAACTTCACCTTGACACCCAACTTCTGCACCAGAAATAGAGGCATTATGTTTAATAACACCACCTATAGCTGCTGCCGTTAATAGAAAATTATGTATTCCCTCTCGATCTGAATCATCATTAAACTGAAGATAATAACGCAAAACGGCTGGGACGACACCGGCTGCTCCATTTGTTGGTGCTGTAACAACACGACCACCTGCTGCATTTTCCTCATTGACTGCTATAGCATATACCGAAAGCCAATCATTTGCCCAAAGTGGATAATTGTAATTTTTCTTTTGTTTTTCCAAAAGCGTTTCATGCAGCTTTTTAGCGCGCCTTAAAACACGCAATCCACCAGGCAACTCACCTTCTTGTGAAAGACCTCTATCAATGCAATTTGTCATCGCTGAAAAAATTTCATCAAGCCCTACATCAAGAGAAGAACGCTCTATCTTTGTTTCTTCATTTAAGCGCTTCATTTCAGCAATTGAAAGCCCTGATTTTTCTGCCATTGATAACATTGTACAAGCAGAATCGAATGGATATGGTACCTCAAATGCTTCTGGTTGTATATTATCATTCATATGGCTTAATTCATCCTCAGTCACAACAAAGCCACCACCGATAGAATAATAAATCTGCCGCAACAGAACATTCCCATCAGTATCAAGTCCTTCAAAGGCTAGTCCATTTGTATGTCCAGGGAGGATTTGCTTTCGTTCAAAAATAAGATCACGTTGCACATCAAACTGATAAGCGGGATGACCTTCTGGTTGCACTTTTTTTTCACGTATAACTTTTTCTAACAAAAACCTCATGCTATCAGGATCAACAGTAGAAGCTTTTTCTCCAAAAAGTCCTAATATGATAGCTCTATCTGTTGCATGACCAATACCCGTGAAAGCTAAAGAACCATAAAGATAAACACGTATACGAGAAACTTGAACATCAGACGACTGAGAAAAATCTCCTATCTTTTGCAAAAACATATTAGCAGCAGTCATTGGTCCCATCGTATGTGAGCTAGAAGGACCAATCCCAATTTTAAAAAGTTCAAAAACAGATAGAAACACGTATCACCTTAAACTATAGTACAGCTTGAGCATATATGCTTTTTCATAACGTTTCTTCCGTTTAAAATCAAATTGCGAGATAAACTAAAAAAATGACAACAATAAACACGAATGTCGCTCGTCTTGCTACCACCCAACACTTTCTTTCTATAGTGTTTTCCATTAGCCAACCTTTAAAACGGACAATGCCCCTAGAGTCACCACTCCCAATGTTCCAAACGTAGTAAAATAAGTGTTAATATGCAATATTAAAATTCAATAAGGATGAGAAATCTTATCGGAAATATTTTTCATAATGCACTAAGTTCTTCAAAACATATGCTTAATTGTATAAAATATTTTATGGGTATGTTTCAATGAAACGTACAAATTTTTCTAACGATTCTCGTTCTGTCTCAAAATTGTTTTCTGGAGCACTCATATCGCGATAACCAAGTGCCATACCACAGATAATATGGCGATCAGAAGGAATAGATAAAAGCGTACGAATCTGTTTATGATAATCAGCAAAAGCAGCTTGAGGACAGGTATCTAATCCAAATCCACGTGCAGCTAACATAATGGTCTGCATAAACATACCCAAATCAAGCCAACTCCCCATTTCCATGTCGTGATCCATTGTAAATAAGAGTCCTACAGGTGCATCAAAAAATAAAAAATTTCGCGCCTTTTGATGAAGTATTTTTTCTTCATCACCTTTTTGAATTCCAAGACTCTGATAAAGATCCAAACCAACTTTTCGACGCCTTGAAATATAGGGCTCACGCCACTGACGTGGATAATAACTATATTCACGCTCTCCTTTTACACCTGAAAGCACAAGTTGTGAAAGCTCTTGCCCTACTTTCTGTAATACACTTCCTGTAAGCACAATTACTTGCCATGGCTGAATATTTGTTCCAGATGGTGCACGTGCTGCAAGTTTTAAGATTTCTTTGATTGTTTCCAAACTAACTGGCTGATCAGTAAAAGCGCGAATTGACTTTCGTGACAATATAGATTGAAAAACACTCATAGGAGAAACTGTCATTGTTTTTACTTTCTTTATGAAAAATAGTTTTTTCTTATCAAGAATAATATACTGCGAAAATACCTTTGCAGCTTTTTCAAACACTCTATTTCTTTAAATGACTTACACATTTCACGCAGTGGTAAATATTCCCCTTAGAGACGGTATAATCTATCTCTTTTAAGAGAAAGAAATTAGTCTAAAAGAAGACAAAATAAATTTATAATCAATGACTACCCCCCAACTCCGCTAAGCTCTCAAAAAAAACTCTCTTCAATTCGTTCTAAATCCTGTAGAAGATCATCAACATCATGCTGCATCTGCTTTAAATCAGTTTGTTTTTTATGAATTCCTGCAATTAATTTCTTAAGCTTTTTCTCATCATCAGGTGGTTTTCCAACCATTGTCAACATATCAGATATTTCAGACAACGAAAATTTTACTCTGTTAGCATACAGGATTTGTTTTAACTTATGACGATCCGTTTATGTATAAAGCCGTGTACTTCCACACCGAAAAGGGATAAGAAGTCCCTCTTCTTCATAGCAAAGTTCGAGCTATTATTGAAAACTCACGTGTTAATTTTCCAATTGAATAATATTCGTACATTTTATTATTCTGTCTGCATAGATCACATTGTTATAAGAAATATGTCTATTTTTTATAAAACTTAGTGAGCACCTTAATCTCTACTTTTCTGCATTCTAATTTAGAAGAAAATACATTCACAAACATTGTATAGTAGAGAATCAATTATTTTTTAGATTATAGAAAAGACTCTTGATCTTTCATCATAAGTCCTTTTAAATTTTTATAGAAGATATCAATCAAAAATTTTCCTAAAGTTCAAAATCAATCTTATTTGATTTGTAGATAATCAACTCTTTTCCTTGAATATGATTTTTGAGTTTCACATATTTTGGAAAAATTCTATACTGCTTTTAGAAATTAAGAAACTTTAAAATAAAGTAACAAAAAAGATAAGCATCATTACAAAATAATAAGCTACTAAAGATGTTTAAAATAACTATCGCCTTATAATTTTTGATATTTTTCAAGAAAATATACAACTTCTGCATTTCGAAATAAAAAAACGTCTAAACTTTCTATTCAGACGTTTTTATATTATGTGATGTTGTATTTAAATTATTCAGCAACGGCCCCGGTTGTCATATTTGTCAACATAGCCTTAGCCACTTCGTTATTACTAGACTTACGCTGCTCATCTACAATCAAATCATCACGAACTGCAGCAATACGACGGATTTGAGAAATTGTACCACCCGTACCTGCTGGAATAAGACGACCGACAATAACGTTCTCTTTAAGTCCTTGCAAAGTATCAATTTTACCAGAAACTGCTGCTTCAGTAAGAACACGTGTTGTTTCCTGAAACGATGCCGCCGAAATGAAAGAAGGTGTTTGAAGAGAAGCTTTTGTAATTCCAAGAAGAATGGGATTACCAGATGCAGGTTTCTTCCCTTCTGCAATCAAATTATCATTGATTTCATCAAGTTCAATACGATCAACATTATCACCTGGAATATAACCAGAATCTCCAGATTCAGTAATTTCAACTTTTTGCAACATTTGACGAACAATCACTTCAATGTGCTTATCATTAATAAGAACTCCCTGCAGACGATAAACCTCCTGAATCTCATTAACAAGATAAGATGCCAAAGCTTCAACCCCCTTAATCGCCAAGATGTCATGAGGTGCTGGATTACCATCAAGGATATAATCTCCCTTTTCAATTTGATCGCCTTCTTGGAAGTGGAACAACTTACCTTTTGGAATCAAGTATTCTACTGCCTCAAGAGTTTCATCATTTGGTTCAATAATGATACGACGTTTATTCTTATAACCACGGCCAAATCGAATTGTACCACTAACTTCAGCAATAATCGCATGATCCTTTGGACGACGCGCTTCAAAAAGCTCAGCCACACGAGGAAGACCACCCGTAATATCTTTCGTCTTGGCACTTTCCATTGGCAAACGAGCAATAACATCACCAGCCTTAACATGAGCACCAAGCTCAACAGAAAGAATAGTTTCCACTGACATCATATAACGGGCTTCACCTCCCTTATACAATTTAGCAATGGATTCACCTTCTTTATCCGTGTGAATAATAATAGCTGGTTTAAGATCCGCACCACGTGGATTAGCGCGCCAATCAATCACCAAACGCTTCGTAATACCCGTAGATTCATCAGCTGTTTCAGTGACAGATAAACCATCAATCATATCTTCAAAACCCACATAGCCTTCAACTTCCGTTAAAATTGGACGTGTATAAGGATCCCATTCTGCTATACGTTGGCCACGTTTAACCACATCACCATCATCAACAAAAATATGAGCACCATAGCTAACACGATGTACAACGCGCTCTTTTCCTAACTCATCCTTGATAAGGATAGCCATATTACGCCCCATAACAACCAAATGGCCTTCAGAGTTACGAACTACATTACGATTACGAATCTCCACCTTACCTTCATAAGATGCCTCTAAATACGATGAATCAACAACCTGTGCAGTTCCTCCTAAGTGAAAAGTACGCATAGTAAGCTGTGTTCCCGGCTCACCAATGGATTGAGCAGCAATAACACCAACCGCTTCTCCCTGATTAACAGGTGTTCCACGCGCCAAATCACGACCATAGCATTTTGCACAAACACCAAGACGTGTTTCACATGTTAATGCAGAACGAATTTGAACAGATTGAATCCCAGCTGCTTCAATCTTCGCGACATCAGCTTCCTCAATCATTGCTCCACCTTCAAGGATAACCTCTCCAGAGACAGGATGTAGAATATCAACAAGCGCTGTACGACCAAGAATTCTTTGCCCAAGGGAGGCAACAATTTGTCCTGCATCAACAATCGGCTGCATGGTAAGCCCTTTTGCGGTACCACAATCAACTGCTGAAATAATAGCATCCTGTGCAACATCAACAAGACGCCGTGTTAAATAACCAGAGTTCGCCGTCTTTAACGCAGTATCAGCAAGTCCTTTACGTGCACCATGCGTGGAATTGAAGTATTCATTAACAGTTAGACCTTCTTTAAAATTTGAAATAATGGGTGTTTCAATAATTTCACCCGATGGTTTTGCCATTAATCCACGCATACCGGCCAATTGTCTCATCTGGTTAGCAGAACCACGAGCACCAGAGTGCGACATCATATAGATAGAATTCATCGGCCGTTGACGACCTGTTTTAGGATCAAAATCCACAGCTTGAATACGTTTCATCATTTCATCTGCGACGCGATCTGTACATTTACCCCAAGCATCTACAACCTTATTGTATTTTTCACCTTGTGTAATCAAACCATCATTATATTGCTGTTCGTACTCCTTAGCCAAAGCTTCTGTTTCTGCGACTAAACGCGACTTACTATCAGGAATAACCATATCGTCCTTACCGAATGAAATTCCTGCACGACAAGCATAAGAAAAGCCAAGCTGCATAATACGGTCACAAAAAATAACCGTCTCTTTTTGTCCACAGTGCCGATAAACATGATCAATCATTTTAGAAATGTTCTTTTTTGTCATCTCTTGATTGACAATATCAAATGAGATATCCGCACTTTTTGGCAAAAGCTCACCGATAATCAAACGACCAGGTGTCGTATCATAAAGTTTAGAGACTTCTTTTCCATCCTTCCCCATATTCTTAACACGGCCTTTAATCTTCGTATGAAGCGTTATAACCTTATTTTCCAAGGCATAATGAAGCTCACCTATATCAGAAAAGGCCATTCCTTCACCTGGTTCTTTTTCAGAAACAATTGAAAGATAATAAAGACCAAGAACCATATCCTGTGAGGGAACAATAATGGGAGCACCATTGGCCGGATGAAGAATATTATTGGTGGACATCATCAAAACACGGGCTTCAAGTTGTGCTTCAAGAGAAAGCGGAACATGAACCGCCATCTGATCACCATCAAAATCCGCATTAAAAGCAGTACACACCAATGGATGTAGCTGTATAGCTTTTCCCTCAATCAAGATAGGCTCAAAAGCTTGAATTCCCAAACGGTGCAATGTTGGTGCACGATTGAGCAAAACAGGGTGTTCACGAATAACCTCATCCAAGATATCCCAAACTTCTGGATGTTCTTTTTCAACAAGCTTCTTTGCCTGCTTTACCGTTGATGAATAGCCTTTTGCATCAAGCCGCGCATAAATAAAAGGCTTAAATAATTCAAGAGCCATTTTTTTGGGAAGACCACATTGATGCAATTTTAATTCAGGACCCGTCACGATAACAGAACGCCCCGAGTAATCAACACGCTTCCCAAGTAAGTTCTGACGAAAACGCCCTTGCTTGCCCTTCAACATATCTGATAAAGACTTAAGAGGACGTTTATTGGCTCCAGTAATCACACGCCCACGCCGTCCATTATCAAACAATGCATCAACAGCTTCTTGTACCATACGCTTTTCATTGCGTACGATAATTCCAGGAGCTCGCAATTCAATCAGCCGCTTCAAGCGGTTATTACGATTAATAACACGCCGATAAAGATCATTCAGATCTGATGTCGCAAAACGCCCACCATCAAGCGGAACCAATGGACGCAAATCCGGTGGAATAACCGGAATTGTTTTCATAATCATCCACTCTGGCTTATTTCCAGATTCAAGAAAATTTTCAACGATTTTAAGTCGTTTAATCAATTTTTTCTGCTTTAACTCTGAAGTTGTTTCAGCTAATTCAAGACGCAAATCATTAGCGATTTTATCTAACTCCATACTAGCTAAAAGCTCGTAAATAGCTTCAGCGCCAATCATAGCTGTAAACTGATCTTCTCCAAATTCATCAATAGCAAGCATATATTCTTCTTCAGAAAGAAGCTGATGGAGCTTAAGAGATGTTAACCCTGGTTCGGTTACAATATAATTCTCAAAATAAAGAACCCGTTCAATATCTTTTAAAGTTAAATCTAAAAGTGTAGAAATACGGCCTGGTAATGATTTAAGAAACCATATATGCGCAACGGGTGCCGCAAGTTCAATATGCCCCATACGCTCACGACGTACGCGCGAAAGAGTAACCTCTACACCACATTTTTCACAAATAATGCCCTTATACTTCATGCGTTTATATTTGCCACATAGACATTCATAGTCCTTAATAGGGCCAAATATACGTGCACAAAAAAGACCATCACGTTCTGGTTTAAAAGTCCGATAATTAATAGTCTCAGGCTTCTTAATCTCACCATACGACCAGGACAAAATTTTCTCAGGACTCGCAATAGAAATACGAATAGAGTCAAATGTCTGCGCTGGCGCTTGAGGATTGAAAAGATTCATGACCTCGTGGTTCATGCTGTTCTCCTTCAAAGATTCTTAGAACCTGTTGTAATATCTCATTTATTTTATAACAGATCTTCTTTAAAATACATTTACTTTTAAAAATGACCTGTATAGCCTTAATAAGGTTATTGAGCCTCTTAAAGTAATAAGAGCGCAGCTTTTTTCTAGTGCGCTCCTTGAATTATTATTCTGCCGTATCAGACAATGCCCGCTGTGCAATAAGTTCACGCGCATCATCAAGCTCCACATTAAGAGCAAGTGAGCGCATTTCTTTTACCAACACATTAAAGCTTTCGGGTATACCTGCCTCAAATGTATCATCACCACGCACAATTGCCTCATAGACTTTTGTTCGACCAGCCACATCATCTGATTTTACTGTTAGCATCTCCTGCAAAGTGTATGCAGCACCATAAGCTTCAAGTGCCCAAACCTCCATTTCACCAAAACGCTGACCACCAAATTGTGCCTTACCTCCTAATGGCTGCTGCGTAACGAGTGAATAGGGACCAATAGAACGTGCATGAATCTTATCATCAACAAGGTGATGCAATTTCAACATGTAAATATATCCCACCGTTACTGGGCGATCAAAAGGCTCCCCAGTACGACCATCATAAAGCGTAACCTGCCCTGAACTATCTAAGCCTGCGTCTTCCAGCATCATGTTAATATCAGACTCATGTGCTCCATCAAAAACAGGCGTTGCAATTGAAACCCCTTTCTTCATCTGCAATGCCAATTTGTAAAGGCTTTCATTATCATACTGACGAACTGGTTCATTATGATTATCATCAGGCATAAGATTTTCAATACGCTGACGCAACGGCAATATATCCCCAGTCTCTTGATATAACTCTAACAAAGCACCAATCTTCTTGCCCATCCCCGCACATGCCCAACCAAGATGCGTTTCAAGAATTTGTCCAACATTCATACGACTAGGCACACCAAGCGGATTCAAGACGATATCAGCATGGGTCCCATCTTCAAGAAATGGCATATCTTCTACGGGAAGAATACGTGAAACAACACCCTTATTCCCGTGACGCCCCGCCATCTTGTCACCTGGTTGGATTTTGCGCTTCACAGCCACAAAAACTTTCACCATTTTCATGACACCAGGAGGCATTTCATCACCTCTTTGGACCTTTTCAACCTTATCCATAAAGCGACGTTGTAATGCTTCTTTTGATTCATCATATTGCTTGCGCAAAGCTTCAATTTCATTTTGAAGCTTTTCATCCTCAACAGCAAATTGCCACCACTGGGATCGTGGATAATGCCCCATTACTGTACTATCAAGCTTTTTACTACCCGAAAAGCCTTTCGGACCTTCTACAGCAACTTTACCTGTCAACATATCGGTGAGGCGCGCATAAACATTGCGATCAAGAATAGACTGTTCATCATCACGGTCTTTTGCTAAACGCTCAATTTCTTCACGCTCAATTGCCATCGCACGTTCATCTTTTTCCACACCATGGCGATTAAAAACGCGAACTTCAACAACAGTACCAAAAGTCCCAGGAGGCATACGCATAGAAGTATCACGAACATCGGATGCCTTTTCCCCAAAAATTGCACGCAGAAGCTTTTCTTCCGGCGTCATGGGACTTTCACCTTTCGGGGTAATCTTTCCAACTAAAATATCACCTGGTTGAACTTCAGCACCAATATAAATAATGCCAGCTTCATCAAGATTTCTTAACGCTTCTTCCGCAACATTAGGAATGTCGCGCGTAATTTCCTCAGGTCCAAGTTTTGTATCGCGTGCCGCAACTTCAAATTCCTCAATATGAATTGAAGTAAACACATCATCAGCAACAATGCGCTCGGATAACAAAATAGAATCTTCATAATTGTATCCATTCCAAGGCATAAAGGCTACGAGAACATTCCGCCCAAGAGCCAAATCACCAAGATCCGTGGATGGACCATCTGCAATGATATCACCTTTCTCTACCCTATCACCGACATGTACAAGAGGACGCTGATTAATACAAGTGGACTGATTAGAACGCTGAAATTTCTGTAAGCGGTAAATATCAACGCCTGATTTTGAAGGATCTAAATCTTCTGTTGCACGTATAACAATACGGGTAGCATCGACTTGATCAACAACACCACTACGTTTTGCACTCACAGCAGCTCCTGAATCGCGCGCAACAATAGATTCCATTCCCGTCCCAACAAATGGCGCTTCAGCGCGTACAAGAGGAACTGCTTGACGCTGCATGTTCGATCCCATAAGCGCACGATTCGCATCATCATTTTCCAAAAAAGGAATAAGCGCTGCTGCAACTGAAACCAACTGTTTTGGTGAAACATCCATCAAATCAACATGATCACGCGGCGCCATTAAAACTTCACCAGCATGACGGCAAACAACAAACTCTTCTATAAAACGACCTTCGTTATCTAATGACGAATTAGCCTGAGCGACATAATGCTTTGCTTCTTCCATCGCTGAAAGATAAATAACTTCTTTTGTGACTTTTCCATCAATAATTTTTCGATATGGGCTTTCAATAAAGCCATATTTGTTAACTCGCGCAAATGTTGCTAAGGAGTTAATCAGACCAATATTGGGGCCTTCTGGTGTTTCAATCGGACAAATACGACCATAATGCGTAGGATGTACGTCACGGACTTCAAAACCCGCACGTTCACGAGTCAAACCACCTGGACCAAGAGCAGAAAGACGGCGCTTATGGGTAATTTCTGACAATGGATTGGTTTGATCCATAAACTGCGACAATTGTGAAGACCCAAAAAATTCACGGACTGCTGCTGCCGCAGGCTTTGCATTGATCAAATCCTGTGGCATAACTGTATCAATTTCAACCGATGACATACGCTCTTTTATCGCACGTTCCATACGAAGAAGACCAATGCGATATTGATTTTCCATCAACTCCCCGACGGAACGAACGCGACGGTTGCCAAGATTATCAATATCATCAATTTCACCACGTCCATCACGCAATTCAACCAACATCTTAACAACAGCAAGAATATCCTCTTGGCGTAAAATGCGAACTGTGTCTGGACAATCAAGATCCATACGTAAATTCATCTTAACACGCCCGACAGCTGAAAGATCATAACGCTCTGGATCAAAAAACAATGAATGGAACATTGCTTCTGCTGTATCGATTGTTGGAGGTTCACCTGGACGCATCACCCGGTAAATATCAAATAACGCATCCTGCCGACTTTCATTTTTATCCACCTTCAAAGTATTGCGGATGTAAGCGCCAATATTCATGTGATCAATATCAAGAATATTGACTTGATCAGCACTAACATCGAGCAGAACTTTTAATACTTTTTCGTCAATTTCATCACCAGCTTCAAGGTAGATTTCACCTGTTTCGTAATTGACGATATCTTCGGCTAGATAACAACCTAATAAATCATCTTCACTAACTTTAACCGCTTTAAGTCCTTTTTCTACCAAAGACTTCGCAGTACGAACTGTTAATTTTTTACCAGCCTCCGCAACGACTTCACCACTATCTGCATCTATAAGGTCAGAAATGAGCTTCATTCCTTTAAAGCGATCCACAGAATAAGGAACTCGCCATCCTTCTCCATCACGCTCATAAGTCACTTTATCATAAAACGTCGATAAAATATCCGACGCATCCATACCTAATGCCATCAAAAGACTAGTAACAGGAATCTTGCGCCGTCGATCAATACGCGCATAAATGATGTCCTTAGCATCAAACTCAATATCAAGCCAAGAACCACGATACGGAATAACACGAGCAGCAAAAAGAAGCTTTCCTGATGAATGGGACTTTCCTTTATCATGGTCAAAAAAGACACCAGGAGAACGATGCATCTGAGAAACAATAACACGCTCCGTACCATTAACAATAAAGGTACCATTCGTCGTCATTAAAGGCATATCGCCCATATAAACGCCTTGCTCTTTAATGTCTTTGATATCTTTGGAGCCAGTATCCTCATCAACATCAAAAACAATCAAACGCAATATGACCTTTAATGGGGCAGCATAAGTTAAATCACGTTGACGGCACTCTTCAACATCAAATTTTGGTAAATCAAATTCATAACCTACAAACTCAAGCATAGCTGTACCGGAAAAATCTGAAATAGGAAAAACCGATTTAAAAACAGCTTGCAAACCTTCATCTGGTCGCCCACCTTTCGGTTCCTCAACCATGAGAAATTGATCGTATGAGGCTTTTTGAACCTCAATAAGATTCGGCATTTCTGCTACTTCAGGAATCTTACCAAAAAATTTCCGTACGCGCTTACGACCATTGAATTGAGACATCATTGCGTGAGTCTGAGCCATCGTCGCTCCTTGATCTTTACTCTTCAAGGTAGACCAACCTTGAAAGCCTTATACCATTAACCTGCATATGCAGACCAGTTCACTTGACACTCAATAATGAGCATCATTAACTTTCCCCACCAACATAAGCCATTTATCTCTTTGACTCTATGATGAAGGGGTAAGTAATCCAAACCTATCCCATTCCTGTTACGAAACCATTGGGAAAAGTTTTTTACTCATTATTTTCCCTCTTTGTATTAAGAGAAAGAAAATCGGCGAACATAAATGCCCGCCGATAAAATTAAATTTACTTAAGTTCCACCTTAGCACCGGCAGCTTCAAGTTGAGATTTAATTTTTTCTGCTTCTTCTTTAGAAGCAGCCTCTTTAATAGGCTTAGGTGCACCTTCAACCAGATCTTTAGCTTCTTTAAGACCAAGTCCAGTAAGAGCACGAACTTCCTTAATAACATTAATTTTTTGTGCGCCACCTTCAACAAGAATAACATCAAATTCTGTTTTTTCTTCAGCAGCTGGAGCAGCAGAACCAGCAACAGCAGCTACAGCTACAGGAGCAGCAGCCGAAACTCCCCACTTTTCTTCAAGTAACTTAGAAAGCTCAGCGGCTTCCAAAAGGGTTAGATTAGAAAGGTCTTCTACGATCTTCTCTAGATCAGCCATTTTTAAATTCCTTCAATTAAAAGATTTGAACCATTATTAAATCTTATTCAAAAAAACAGAAAAGCATTAAAGCTCTTCCATAAACGTGAATACAAACAGCCTTAAGCCGCCTTATCCTCCTGAGCATATGCTCCAATGACACGTGCAACCTGACCAGCAGGGGCATTAACAACCTGTGCAATACGGGTCGCAGGGGTAGAAATCATACCCACAAGTTTTGCACGCAACTCGTTTAATGAAGGCAATGAAGCCAATGACTTCACAGCATCTACAGTTAAACTTGTTGCACCCATTGAACCGCCAAGTATGACAAATTTGTCATTGCTTTTCGCAAAATCAACAGCAACTTTCGGTGCTGTGATTGGATCTTCTGAATAAGCAATAAGTGTTTGTCCAGTAAACAAACCCACTATCGATTCAGATTCCGTGCCCTGAAGAGCGATTTTAGCAAGACGGTTTTTGGCGACCTTAACGGCACCGCCAGCTTCACCCATTTTCGAACGCAGATCATTCATCTGTGAAACTGTCAGACCGGAATAATGTGCAACAACAACAGAACCAGACTTCCGAAAAGCCTCGTTAAGCCATGTAACAAATTCGCGTTTTTCCGCTCTATTCACTGTCTCTCTCCATTTAACAGATTTGCTTAAAACAAACCTGTTGGTTACCTTTGATAACATAAAATACTTCATGTCACCGATGAGGATCCTGTCCCCTTTTTCACGCACAGCGTTCAAAGGCAACCTTGGCTCAAACCCTTTAAGTCTTTTAACTCTCAGTTTTTACCCCAGTCTCATGCAGGTTTTTTTGATTAAGATACTTAAAAGCATCACCTACAATCTCGGACAGGATATTCCGGAATTTCTCCCGGTACAACCTAAGCCCTATAAAGCTTAGATAGCGAGCTGATCAAAATCAGCATTTTAAATACAATTTTGATATTCCCATACCCCAAAACAAAATTATAAATCAGCTTATACTAGCTCTGAACGAACCGTTGCTGGATCAACTTTAACACCAATTCCCATAGTCGACGAAACAGCAACGCGCTTAATATACTCACCTTTTGCACCTTGCGGTTTGGCTTTAATAACTGCACTTGCAAAGGCTTTTATATTTTCTACGATTTTTTCAACACCAAAAGAAGCCTTACCAATACCAGCATGCACAATACCAGCTTTTTCCACACGAAACTCAACAGCACCACCTTTAGAAGCTTTGACAGCACCGGCGACATCAAGTGTTACAGTACCAACTTTCGGATTCGGCATCAAACTCCGTGGACCAAGAATCTTACCAAGACGACCAACAAGAGGCATCATGTCTGGCGTTGCAATACAACGATCAAAATCTATAGTCCCTCTATTAACGCTTTCAAATAAATCTTCGGCACCTACAATATCAGCTCCTGCCGCCTTAGCTTCCTCAGCCTTATCCCCACGAGCAAAAACGGCAACACGAATATTTCTCCCTGTTCCATTAGGCAAATGAGCAACGCCTCGAACCATTTGATCAGCATGACGAGGATCAACACCCAAGTTCATTGAAATTTCGATTGTTTCATCAAACTTAGCAACGGCACGCTCCTTAACCATTGAAACGGCATCTTTTAAAGCGTAGAGTTCATTAAAATCAATATCTTTTCGGATATTTTTTATTCTTTTTGCTACTTTTGCCATAATATTAGCCCACCACTTCCAAGCCCATCGAGCGAGCAGAACCTTCAACCATACGCATTGCTGCCTCAATGTCATTCGCATTAAGATCTTTCATCTTTGATTCCGCAATCGAACGAATTTTATCGCGAGAAATGCTTCCTACAGACACTTTACCAGGCTCTTTTGAGCCAGATTTCAGGTTTGCTTCCTTCTTTAAAAAGAATGATACAGGAGGCGTCTTGAGAGAAAAGGTGAAAGACTTATCTTGGTAGTACGTAATAACAACTGGAATCGGTGCCCCCTTTTCCATTTCTTGTGTCGCTGCATTAAACGCCTTACAAAATTCCATGATATTAATACCACGCTGCCCAAGAGCTGGACCAATTGGTGGAGATGGAGTAGCAGCTCCTGCAGGAACCTGCAACTTAAGCTGACCTATACTTTTTTTTGCCATAACAATCTGCCTTTAATTTCACTGGTATACTGACAATTCATCTTGCCCGTTACCCGCTTGCAGTCACGTGGTTCGGATCATTAAGCCGACAAAAGCTATAAATCACCTCCCACTCCTTCCTTAAAGTAATTAAAACTACTCTAAGTTTAATCAGAGTTTTTCAACCTGACCAAATTCCAAATCAACAGGCGTAGGACGCCCAAAAATAAGCACTTCAACCTTAAGACGAGAGCGCTCTTCTTCAACCTCTTGAACAATTCCATTAAACGAAACAAAAGGACCATCAGCAACGCGAACTTGCTCTCCAACCTCAAACAATACAGAGGACTTTGGAGACTCAACCCTTTCCTGAACTTGTTTGAGAATTTGCTCAACCTCTCGATCAGAAATAGGAACAGGACGCGCATCCGACCCTAAAAAACCTGTCACTTTAGGCGTATTCTTAATAAGATGATAAACTTCATCTGTTAACTCAGCACGAACAAGAACATAACCAGGAAAAAATTTTCGCTCAGTATCAACTTTGCGTCCACGACGAACCTCTACAACACGCTCTGTTGGAACAAAAATCTTTTCAAAAAGATGATCAAGTCCCTTTTGCTTTGCCTCCTTATCAATAGCTTCCGCTACTTTCTTTTCAAAATTTGAATATGCCTGAACAATATACCAACGAGCTGCCACAGTCACACTTCCTTACATTCTCAACTAAAAAGATATTTCAGAAGATCAATAACCCGCCAAACACCAAAATGCATAACCTGATCCACAATAAAAAAGAAAGCTGAAGCCAATGCAGTTACCAACAAAACCATAATAGTAGAAATAACCGTCTCACGACGTGTAGGCCATTTCACTTTAATTGTTTCTGCATAAACCTGCTTCAAAAAGGTAATCGGATTGGTTTTAGATGCCATCGTCACACTATACTCTCTCTAGTCCTATTGTGTTTTATAGAACAAAATAAACAGGAAAAAATGCAAAAGCCAACTTTCAGACTTATGCAATTTCTTTACTTTCTATTCAATACCGTTTCACACACAAAAAAACAAGCCCCATATCAAAAAAAGCGAAAAAGGCAGCAAAATCCACTCCCTTATATGTAAAATCCCCCTTTGGCAGGGGCAGCAGGACTTGAACCCGCGACCTGCGGTTTTGGAGACCGCCGCTCTACCAACTGAGCTATACCCCTAACTCTCAAAACTAAAACACTTTTAACACCCCTTTAACAAGCATTATTTATTCAATGATCTTAGAGACGATACCGGCACCAACAGTACGACCACCTTCACGAATAGCAAAAC